>JAYUUU010000254.1:0-4333 GCA_043754395.1 Vicinamibacteria bacterium | reverse complement strand
GTTCCGAACAATCTCGCGATTCGCCAGCGAATAGCGGTTAGTGGATCCCGGCTTTCGCCGGGATACGCAGGGTGCTGAACTTTTTCAGCACCCTGCTAGACCAGAAAGCCGCGGGCCCGAAGTGCCGCGACGACGAGCAGTGCGTTGTCCCGCGGCGTGGACTTCATGTCGTCGAGGCGCACCTCGGGTGAAAGCGGCGCTTCATAAGGATCGTCGACGCCGGTGAAGCCCTTGATCTCCCCCGCCCGGGCCTTGGCGTATAGGCCCTTGACGTCGCGGCGCTCGCAGATCTCGAGGGGAGTGTCCGCGTAAACCTCGATGAACCCCTCCCCGAGGAGCGCACGACACTGGTCGCGCGCTTCCCGGAAGGGGCTGATCGCCGCGCAGATCGCGACGCCGCGGTGGCGAACTACCTCGGACGCGACATATCCGATGCGAAGAACGTTCGCATCCCGGTCTTCCCGCGAGAAGCCGAGGCCTTTGGAGAGATTGAGCCGGACTTCGTCGCCGTCGAGAAGGGTCACGGCGCGGCCCTGCTCCATGAGAAACGCTCTTAGCGCATCGGCCGTCGCCGACTTGCCTGCGCCGGAGAGACCCGTCAGCCAGACGCAAAAGCCCTGCGCTTGTCGCGGAGGCAGGGCCTGCTGGAGGATGGCTGCGGTCTCGGGGCGCGTGAACCAATGCGGCAGCGGGCGACCCTCGGTGAGACACCGCCGCACTTCGCTCCCCGAGATCGATTGAACTTTCGCCCCGGGAGGTGTCTTGTCCTCCTCTTCAAAACGACCCTCCTTCTCAAGGTAGACCATCTCGCGAAATGGAACCATGACGATCCCGATCTCGGCCGCGTGCTCACCCACCAGTTTTTGCGCGGCGTAGGGATCGAAGAAGGGCCGACCCGCGGAATCGTTACCGGGCCCCGCGTGATCGCGCCCCACGATGAAATGAGTGGCGCCGTGGTTCTTGCGGATGATCGCGTGGAGCAGCGCTTCCCTCGGCCCGGCCATTCGCATCGCCAGGGGCAGCAGGGCGAGCACCACCGTTCCGCGCTCGAAGTGTTTCTCGACAAGCGCCCGGTACGTCCTCACCCGAGTGAAGTGGTCGATATCTCCCGGCCTGGTCATTCCAACCACCGGATGGAGAAGGATTGTGGCGTCATGCTCGCGAGCGGCGCGCTTGATCAGTTCCTCATGGGAGCGGTGGAGTGGATTGCGGGTCTGGAAGGCCACGACGTTTTTCCGACCATGCGAGGCCACCCGCTCGCGCACCTGGCCCGGGTCGAGGCGAAGGTCCGTGAAATCCTCGTGAGGCACCGGTCGGCGGAGCGTGAGCCTCCCGGCGATGCGCGACCTTGGCCCCTGGAGGATCTCCTTCGTATAGGGATGGGAGGGGTCCACCGAGCCGATCAGTGCCCGGGCTTCGCGCTCGGGATCGATCTCAAAGGTCTCCTCGACGTCCAAAGTCGCGAGAACCTCGCCGCGAGGATGCGACAACTCGACGCTGACTCCGGGCTGTATCCAGGGCTCCGCGGGGAGGGTGATGGGGACCGGAAACAGCCGGCCATCCGCAAGACGCATCTTCTCAAGGCACGCTTCATAGTCGACCCGGCCCATGAAACCGGTCAAGGGAGCGAAGGCCCCCGACGCAATCATCTCGAGGTCGTCCATCGCGCGCGGTCCCAGGGTGAGCTTCATGTCGGTCGAGTCGCGGTCAGGAGCCTCGGAGGTTAATCGACAGACGAGAGAAGGCGGGAGCGCTTGACAACCGCCCCCGAGCGGGTCAAAGATCTATTGTTATAAAGATAGGACAAGGATGCCTGCACAAGCCGTCAACATCGTCGAAGTAGGACCCCGGGATGGCTTCCAGATGGAGAAGGCGTTCATCCCCACGGACCTCAAAGTCCGGGTCATCGACCTGCTGTCCGGGTCGGGTCTGCGGTCGATTGAAGCGACGTCGTTCGTCAATCCCAAGGTGATTCCGCAGATGGCGGACGCCGCGGAGGTAATGAGCCGGATCACCCGGCTCGCCGGCACCATCTACAAGGTTCTCGTTCCAAACCTCAAGGGCGCCGAGCGGGCCATCGAGGCGAAGGCCGATGCGCTCGAACTGGTGATCGTGGCCTCGGAGAGCTATAACCGCAAAAACGTGGGCATGAGTGTGGATCAGTCGATCGCGGCGTGCGGTGAGATCGCGAAGCTCGCAGCTTCGCGTTCGGTTTCGCTCGAAGTGGTCATCGGCACCTCGTTCGGCTGCCCGATCGAGGGACCCGTTCTTGAAGCGCAAGTCGAGCGAATCGCCCGCGCCGTCGTCGCCTTCTCCGTCTCACGCCTCTCCCTCGCCGATTCAATTGGCGCCGCCAACCCGGCCCAGGTGACACGTCTGGTCGCCCGAATCAGGGCCGCCCTCCCCGGCATGCCGCTCTCTCTCCACCTTCACAACACACGCGGCCTCGGCCTCGCGAATGCCGTCGCCGGCTTCCAGGCCGGAGTCGATACTTTCGACACGGGTCTTGGGGGTCTGGGCGGCTGCCCGATCTTCCCGGGCGCCACCGGCAACGTGGCCACCGAGGACATGGTGAATCTGTTCGAAGAGATGGGCGTCTCCACGGGCGTGAATCTCGAAAAGGTTCGCGAGGCGTCGCGCCTCATGCAGCAGTTCCTCGACCGTCCGCTTCCCTCCTACATCCTTCGCGTCGGCACGACGGCGGAACTGTTCGCCAAAGCGTCGCTCGCCAGGGTGTCGCAATGAACCGTCATTGCGAGGAAGCTCATCGAACAAACGCGACCGTCATTGCGAGGAAGCTCATTCAACGAAGGCGACGAAGCAATCCCCTCGCTACACTGTTTTCCGATTCACAAACCATCCCCAAACCACCTAAGAGGTAATCGTCCATGGGCTTCAGACTCGGCATCGACGTCGGCGGCACTTTCACCGACCTGCTCCTGTTCCACGAAGAGACCGGCCAGATCTGGCGGGCCAAGACGCCCTCAACGCCCGCCGACCAGTCGGTCGGCGTGCTGAACGGGATCAACGAGGTCTGCAAACGCGCCGGGATTCACAAGGATGCGATCGACTCGATCATCCACGGAACCACCGTCGGAACGAACGCCGTCCTCGAAGGGAAGGGCGGGCGCGTGGGTCTCATCACGACCGTCGGCTTCGAGCAGATCCTTCACCTCGCCCGAGGTCAGACGCCCGGGCCCCTCGCGGGCTGGATGATCATGATGAAGCCCGATCCACGGGCGAGCCTTGAAGACACGGTTGAGGCCCAGGAGCGCATGGATGCTCGTGGCCAGGTGGTGCGCAAGCTCGACGAGGCCGACATCAAGGCGAAGATCGAGCGCCTCGTGAAGAAGGGCATCGAATCGCTCACCATCAGCCTCATCAACTCGTTCGCGAACCCAAGCCACGAGTATCAGATCCGCGATATCGCGAAACAGGTGGCGCCCAAGCTCCCGGTCACGTGCTCCTACGACGTGTTGCCGCAGTTCCGCGAGTACGAACGCGCGGAGACCGCGGTCCTGAACTCGTACATCCGACCGAACGTGAGCAAGTACCTTCACAATCTGGAGAGCAAGCTGAAAGGCGCCAAGCTCAAAGCGATCCTCAACGTCCTGCGCTCGGACGGCGGTCTTATGTCGGTGGCCGCGGCTGAGGACAAGCCGGTCAACCTCCTCATGTCCGGACCTTCGGGCGGCGTCACCGGCGCCCTTTTCATCGCAAAGCGCGCCGGCTTCCCGAACATGATGACGTTCGACATGGGCGGCACGTCCACCGACGTTTCGCTCAACCAGGGTGAGGCGTCGATCGGCCGCGAGACGAACATCGCCACGTTCGCGTCGCAGAACACTGTCCTTCCGATCAAGGTCGCTTCCGTTGACGTGCGCACGATCGGCGCGGGCGGCGGCTCGATCGCTCACGTTCCGGCACTCACCAAAGCACTCCGCATCGGCCCGATGTCCGCGGGCGCCGACCCCGGCCCCGCGTGTTACGGCAAAGGCGGCGAAGCTCCCACCGTCACCGACGCGAACGTTGTCCTCGGCCATCTCCCTCCGCAACTCCTCGGCGGCAAGATGAAACTCGACGTGGAGAAGGCGAAAGCCGCGGTCAAGAAAGTCGGCGACGCCATCGGCCTCGAAGTCCACGCTGCCGCGGAAGGCATCATTAACATCGTCAACGAGTCGATGTGCGGCGCTTTGCGCCTGGTCTCGGTGGAACGCGGCCATGACCCGCGCGACTTCGCTCTCGTCGCGTTCGGCGGCGCCGGACCGCTGCATGGCAACGCCCTCGGCTCGATCATGGGCTCCTGGCCGGTGATCGTTCCGCCGGCGCCCGG
>JAYUUU010000253.1:0-7246 GCA_043754395.1 Vicinamibacteria bacterium | reverse complement strand
GTTCCGAACAATCTCGCGATTCGCCAGCGAATAGCGGTTAGTGGATCCCGGCTTTCGCCGGGATACGCAGGGTGCTGAATTTTTTCAGCACCCTGCTAGTCCGGGACCGCGCGGGAATTGGGTGTTACCGTTTCTATCGACATGAGCCAAAGGAGCCGGGAGTGAAGGACGAGACCCGCGGTGCTCTCACCATCGTGGTGGTCCTCGCGGCGTACTTCGGCGCCATCGCGGTTCGGAGATCTTCGAGGGAACCTTCCGGGAAGGTGATCACCGAGGCGCTCGGATCGCAGGCCGCCGACATTCTTCAAGCTGAAGCGGTGGTCCTCGTTCCTGAGGCCGATGAGCCCATCGAGGTGTGGCCCCGGGGTGGGACGCGCAGCGAAGCGATTCGAAACCGCGAGGCGCTCGTGCGCTGGCTATGCAGCGACCTCGCACCGAGAGAAACCGCGGTGGTCATGCTCAAAGGAATTCCACTTGGCAGGGGCCGACTCGAAAGCCTGTCCGGGAGCGACCGCATGGTGATCGAGGAACTCCGCGTTCCGCCGATGCCGATTCACTGTCCGACGCGCGCGAAGTTCTTCACCCTCGAACTCCGATTGCCCCAGGCTCCCTGAGAGTGCCCGAGCCCAAAAGCCTCGCCCTGCCCGCGCTCGGGACCCCCGTGGTACCGTCGTTCCCCGCATGAAGTTCGGAGTTCTGGCCGTGGCAACGACGCTGTGGGCGCTCTCCACGAGCGCCCTGGCTCAGCCTGCTCCCAAGCCCGCGGTCGAGCCGCTCATCGAGTTCAAGGTTGTCGCCGATTCGAAGAAACGTGTCTTGAGCGTCGATGTCGCCTGGCCTTCTGGACTGAAGCCGCGCTTCCCGCGCGATGAGAGCGGCGTCATCACCGAGCGCTTCCTCGCGATCGTGGGTCCGGCCCGGACGTCCTTCGGCCGTATCGAAGACAACCCGGAGTGGGCGAGTGCGTGTGAACGCGAGGGTTGCCACATCACCTACGCCGTCGACTACGGCAAGGCAATAGCGACCGACAAGCGCGGCGACTGGGGCTTCGAGGAGAAGCAAGGCATCGTGATGGCGCCTCTGGTGGCTTGGGTGGTGCGGCCGGAGGATCGCCGCGCACGGGGTCGTTTGCGCATTGCTTTTGAAGGCGGCAAAGAGCTTCAACTCGTCACGGGCGTAATGGACGGCCGAGCCAATTACGTGGACACCGATCTCGTGGTGCTCGATGGTCCGCACGCGGTGCTCGGCAACTTCACCCACAAGACCATCGATCTTCCCGCCGGTCGGATCGACGTGGCCCTGGGCAAAGGCGCGCGCGGCGTGCGCGACGAAGATGTTCTCGAATGGATCCGCGAAGGGGCGCAGGATGTGATAGCGCTCCTCGGCCGGTTCCCGGTGGCGCGCCTGCAGGTGATCGTGGCAAGCGGTGGTCCTTACGCCGTCGGCTCCGCGGTCACCATGGGCATGGGCGGCGCGTCGATCTTTGTGGTGGTGGGGGAGCGCACGCGCAAGGCCGATCTCCTGCGCGACTGGGTGATGACCCACGAGATGCTCCACGTCGCCTTCCCGAACATGGGCTTCCGGCAAAGATGGATGGAGGAGGGGCTCTCGACCTACATCGAGCCGCTTCTTCGCGCCCGTCGCGGCCGCTACGACGTGCGTCAGGTCTGGGCGGAGTTCGTGCGCGCCATGCCGCAGGGCCTGCCGAAGGAGGGCGATCAGGGCCTCGATCGCACTTTCACCTGGAGCCGACGATACTGGGGTGGGGCGATGTTCTGGTTGCACGTCGATCTCGAGATCCGGCGCCGAACCGAAGGCGCTAAATCACTGGACGATGTCCTGCGCTCCGTGCTCAACACCGGAGGCAACGTGGCGGTGCGCTGGGATGTCGCGCGCCTCGCCCTTGTGGCCGAGACCGCCACCGGAACCACGGCCCTCCGCGAGATCTACGACGAATGGTCGGGCAAGGCGGTGAGTCCCGATCTCAGCGCACTGTGGTCTTCCCTCGGCGTTCTTTCGGAGAAGCCAGATCGCATTACGTTCAACGACGCGGCGCCGCTCGCCTCCATACGCCGGGAGATGACGCTGCGGCTCACGGCCCCGGCGGTGGCGGCGTCTTTGCCTTGACGGGCGCTCGCGGCACGGCAGGAGCTGGCCGCCGCACGTACAGCACGAGGTTTACGGTGCCCCGCATGTTGTAAGGCCCGAAGCGGTCGTATTTCCCGGCCGTCTTCATCGCCATCTGTGGATCCTGGGCCTCCGAGACGACATACATGTCGACATCGACGTCGTCCTTGATCTCACCCCAGTAGCCGCTTTTCGGATAATCGCGCAGATACCAGGCCATCGGCCAGTTCTCCGGCGCGAAGATCGCGATGCCCACCTGTTTCCCGACCCCGAGGGCGGCGGCGTGAGCCTCAATCAGTCGAATGAAATCGAGAAACGGCCGCTGGGTGTGGGCATAGACATAAGGATGCGCTTCGTCGTCGTACTTCTTGGTTTCGAAGTCGTAGCTTCTGACCGCCGAAAACCCGGATGCGGCGAGAAGGATCACCACGGCCACCGGCTTCATTGAGAGCCGTCCGGACAGGAAGTTGAGGTTCGCGATCGACTGGACGAAGTAACCCGAAGTGATGGCGAGAGGCAGAAGCATGTTGAGGCCCAGCCAGGGTGTCTTGTACTTGACGACGCCGTACGCGAAGAACAAAAGCAGGGCCCACGTGGACGCCATCACCGCGATGAACGAGCGGCGGAGCGCCAACGCGATCACGAGGCCCGCGAAGCCCATCAGGATGAGAACGGGGTCGGCCTCGCGAAGCCATCGCACGTGCTGGTCCCAGGGGTTCTCGTGATCGCGCACCGCGGTTTTCGTCCAGAAGGCGAACGTGCGGAACGCGCTGACGATTCCCTCGGGATTGCGGAAGAAGGACGAGTACATGAGGCCCGCGGATGTGAGGAAGGCGAGGAAACCGTGGAGCAGGTTCTCGGCGTGTTCCGACAGATACGGCTTGATGCCTCGGAGAACCGCGACAGGCGTGATGCCAAGAACGACCCACGCCGCGACTACCGCCCCGCCCATCATCGCGCCCACGGAAACGAAAGCAGTCTCCTTGGTGGCAAACAGGAGGCCCAGCGCGAGGCCCGTGACCACGAAGCGCCATCTCTTCCGGCAAAGAGGCGAGGGTGCCGCAGCGAGTGCGAGCATCGTGAAGGCGACAAAGAGCGCCTCGTGAATAAAGTAGCGCGAGAAGAAGATCGCCCCGGGCGACGTTGCGAAAAGCGCCATCGCGGAGAGCGCCATGACCGAGCCCACCACCGACAAAAAGCGCCAGAGCAGGAAGATCGTGAGCATCCCGAACATGACGGTGGTGCCGCGGAGGGCCGCGTCGGACAGGCCGAGAATCGCGACCAGGGGCACGGTCAGGAAATAGAGCGTGGGTCCGTGATAGTTGCTCGGGTCGTAGTTGAAGATGCCTTCGCGGACCAGCCGCGTCAGGAAGAAGCCGTTCACCCCTTCGTCATGATGGAAAGGGCGAAGGCTGAGGTCATGAAGCCGGAGGCCCGCCGCGAGGACGAGGATAGCTAAGGCCGCGAGGTCGGTCTTCGTGAAGCGCTTCATCGAACTTTCAAGAGACGATAGGGTGAATCGACGAGCGATGGAAGGCCCTCGAGGGCCGATGGATTTGGCATCAGAGGGATTTCCGCCGTGGTGATAGAGATCGCGTCGATCCTGATCGGCGATTCGTCGAGCAGCGGCGCTTCTCCCCGGAACATCGCCTCAGTGATCGCTTTCCGCCCCTTGTAGTCGAGGCCCTGCGACCAGAGGTGTCCTTCGTAGCCGAGGAAAACCCGCCGACCGGAAAGGAGCACTGGGTGGTTGTGGGTCGGTGCGGTGAGGATCGTGGCGGAAGGCGAAGTCGCCGCGCGCACCTTCTCGGCGAAGACGAAATCGGTTCGCTCGAAGATGGTGTTCTCATTGCCAGCGAAAGCCACTTTCGAGACATCAAGCGCGCCCGATAGCGTGCTCATGGCGAAGGCGAGGATCGCGACTGGTTTGCCGAGACGGCCGCGCCTCCAGATCCACGCGAGGGCGAGTGCCGCGAACGGAGCCAGGCCCGCGTGCGCGGGGGCAAGGAACTTCATGTTGTCCCAGATCCAGGGCGAGAGCCGGAAGAGGTTCGCGAGCAGGAACAAGGCAGCGAACGGCAATGCGAAGCGGTGCGTTGACGGTGTCGCGCCCCGAATGAAGCCAAGCCCAGCGAGGGCCAGGAAGAGGCCCGCGTTCATGAGCCAGAAGCGAATGGGCTGAGCGGCGCCACCGTCGAAGCCGGGCTGCCACGCGAAAAACGTGTCGGTCGACAGGGAGTTGTGCGCAGCCATATAAACCACGGCGGGAATCGCGAGGGGCGCTACACCACGAGCGAAGGCGATGACGCGCGCGGCATCCGCCTGCGTGGCGAGAAAGAGCACGCAGAAGCCCAGCACCGCGAATGAGTGTGTGTGGACAAGAGGCAGGAGCGAGCCGATGATCCCGGCACATAGCCACATCCGGGCGCGCGAGGGGGCGTCGCTTTCATCCTTCCGAAAACTCTCGACTAGAAGTGCCAGCGCGAAGAAAAGCAGCGGCCATCCGAACAGGATCGAACGCTGCGGGATGAAAAGAGTGACGATGAAGTTCGCGTATCGGGCTCCCGTATCGTTGATGGTGAGGTCGGGGCCGCCGGTCCACCATGTCGAAATCGCCTGCGCGCCTGTCAGGCTGAGAAACCCGAGCCCTCCCGAGAAGAAAGTGAGAGCCGCCCCGACTCGGCCGAGTTCACGCGATCCTGTGACCGCCTCTCCAAAACGCACGAGCGCCACCACGACCGCGAGCCCCAGCACGAGAGTGGGCCAGAAGAAGGCGTCGCGCCACGAGCCGCCTATTGCGAGGATCATCGCCGAGAGGAGATCGCAGAAGAAAGGGTAGGTGAGAGGTACGCCCGCAAGTTCAGGATGGTCGGGTGGGAAGTTGTCGCCGTAGGCGAAACCCGCGGCGATCGCCATGTGAAACGGCAGATCGCCGAAGTTGTGACGGTCTCCAGTGGCGATGCCGGCCTCGGTTTCGATCAAGGTTCGATCGGCAAGGCGCGTAACCAGGAGTGCGCACAACGCCATCAAGAGCACGACCGGCCAGGCGGGCCGCGAGGCCGCGCGGGCCGAGGCGGTCAAGGCGGATGGAGAGACGCCTGCCGCGAGGGCAATGACCATGGTGAGGACCGCCGCTCCGACAACTGTCCAGGCGGAAAGGCCGAAAATCCAACCGAGAATGAAACCGCAACCGGAAAGGATCGCGAGACCCAAGGCCGCGCCCAGGGCGAGGGTGTCGAGAAAGTATCGCGGCCTCTCATCGAGGCGACGGGCGATCAGGGCGCCGGCGATCGAGGCCCATAGGAGCAGGAGGAGTGCGGCCACCGGGCGGCTAAACCATCGCGGTCTTGCGGACGCGGTCTTTGTTGGCCCGGAAGAACTTGACGATGACGCTGATGTACGACTCCATGGCCGGACATGAAAGCCCGAGGGTCGCGAGGTCCGCCTTCGCCTGCGAGGCGTCATACCGGCAGCGGTGGCCGAAGTACGCGATCGATTCGGGAATGAGGCCGAGCGTCCTCTGGATGAACGGAATCGAGACGGTGGCCCGGACGAGCGACAGCGGAAGCGGCACGTAGACGTACGAACGGCCAAGCGCTTTCGCCATGAGTCGTGAGAAAGCCCTGACGTCCTTGCCCGCCGGGTCGGTGAGGTTGTAGGTCTTGCCGAGACTCAAGGGAGACGCGGAGAGGCGCGCGAGACCTTCGACCACGTAGTCCACCGGCACCACGTTCATCGTGGCGTCCTTCGGCCCGTCGAGGAAGAAGAAGGGGATCTTCTCCATCGCGCCCATGACCGTGTAGGGCCCGTCGAACTTCGCAGTTTCGCCCGTGCGCGAATCGCCCCAGACGACACCGGGGCGATAGACCGTGAAAGGCAGACCGCTCGACGCCACATCCTTTTCGGACTCGAACTTCGTCTGTTCGTAGTGGTTCTTGAAGCTCTGGCCGCGGTCAAGGTCGGTTTCCCGGAACACTCCCTCGAACGTCCCCGACACGTACGCCGTGGAGACGTGATGGAAGCGCTTGAACGCGCTCGCGGACTTCGCGAACGCGATCATGTTGCGAGTGCCGATGACGTTGACCTTTCGGGCGAACTCCTCGCTCACCGCAAGGTCGTAGACCGCGGCGAGGTGGAAGACGGAGTCGAGCCGGGCGAGGATCGACTCGCGGCGCGACGTCTCGATGCCGAGGCCTTCCTGGGTGATGTCGCCTTCGACGAGGCCCGCGCGGTTCGCGGCGATACCCAGACGAGCGAGCGCGGTTTCGGCCTGATCCCGAAACCGCGGCTGGACCAGGCAGCGGAACTCGACGTCTGGGTGCAGATCGAGAAGGCGAGGGAGGAGCTTCTCGCCAAGGAAACCGGGAAAACCGGTAAGGAGCGCTTTGGGAGAGGCTTGGGACATGGCGGCTTTGGCGGAGTCTACGATTGCGGAGTCTACGATTTGACGCTGCCCCCAGGGAGCGGGCGCAGCCCGCGGTGAAAGTCTGCCGGCATTCGAGCGCGTAGCCTGGCCCCGGGCCACGAACGCTGCATCCCGCCTGGACTTCTTCGCTCAGGAGCCCAAATATTCCCGATATTCGGGCCCTTCGGCTCATCGCCAGCCGGGCGCATCGCTCGTCTCGGTGCTGCGGCGGACTTCCACCACGGACTGCTAACCTGAATCAGGAGATCATCATGCTCAACGACTTCAAGACTTTTCTTCAGCGTGGCAATGTTGTCGAGCTGGCGGTGGCGGTGGTGGTCGGAGGCGCTTTCGGGAAGATCGTGACCTCGCTGGTCGAAGACCTGGTGATGCCGCTGGTGGGCGTGGTGCTGGGCGGGGTCGACTTCAAAGCACTCTCCATCACGATCGGCGAGGCCACCATCAAGTACGGCAGCTTTCTCCAGGCCGCGTTCGACTTCTTTGTGGTGGCGCTTGTCGTATTCCTTTTCGTGCGTGCCTACGAGAAGTTTCGCGGCGCGCCGCCTGTGCCCAAGGCCGAGTAGCGGCCGCGAGGCCTCCGCGTTTGCTACGCTCGGTCGCCTTGAACCGACCGAGTGCCAAAGAGTGGGGAGCGGCCCTGGCCCTCTTCACCCTCCTCACCGTGGCCATGACCTGGCCATACGCTGCGCGTCT
>JAYUUU010000252.1:0-4246 GCA_043754395.1 Vicinamibacteria bacterium | reverse complement strand
CTCACACCTCGATCCTTCGTCGTGGTCGTGACCCGCGGTCACCGCGGCGATGCGGCGGCGATCGCTTCGTGTCTGAGGGTGAAGCCGCGGTTTCTGGGTCTCATGGGTTCTCGATCGAAGATGGTTCACGTGTTCGCCGATCTGATCGGCCGAGGCTTCTCGTCGGAGGATCTCGCGCGTGTGGAGACACCGGTGGGAATCGAAATCGGAGCCGAGACGCCTGAGGAGATCGCCGTGAGCATCGTGGCCCGTATGGTCGCGTTACGGCGCGGCATTCAGGCCGAACAAATCCGCTCGATGGCGGCGCCCCTTCCCGGCCGGCTCGCGCGGATTTCGGGAGGCGCGCCGCACGTGGTGGCCTCTGACCCCACCGCACATCGGGTTGCGAAGGGCGAGGACTGAGCCTCTCCGCGTTGCCGTAGTTGACGTGATCGTAAGTCCCCATCGAGAATAGGGCCTTAATGAAGTGGTCCAGCCTGCGCCTATTGCCGTTACTTTGCTTCCTGGCCTCGCTATCGGCGGCACAGGGAACGGACCCGTCGGCCCTGCGGCCGGCAGACGTGATCGATGTTGTCGTCCTCGGTCAACCGACCCTTTCCTCGGACTTTGTGATCGACAAGGAAGGGGCCATCACTTACCCTCTGCTCGGGCGAGTGCAGGTATCGGGCCTTGGTCCGGCCGAACTCGCGAAGAAGCTGCAGTCGCTCCTGGGAGCCGGGTTCATCAAGCGGCCCGAGGTTTCGGTCCGCGTGAAGGAATATCGTTCGCGGCCCGTTCTCGTCATCGGCGAAGTGGCTCGCCCCGGGGTCTTCGCTCTCAAGGGCGACCGTGCCCTGCTCACAATCCTTTCCGAGGCGGGCGGCTTGTCCTCGAACGCCGGGCACGAGGTTGTGATCGCTCGTCCACCCGAAGGCCGGGAGGCTGCGGCCATCGAGCAGTTCACCTCGACCCCGATCCTCCCCGGTCTTTCCGAGGTCGCCCCTGCGGCCGACTCCGACGAGTTGCCTCCAGGCGCTCTTCAAGGATCGGATATTTTTCGCGCGAGCTTCCGCGAGTTGATGAAGGGCAATGCCGAACAAAACGTCATCCTCGAGGGCGGGGACGTGGTGTTCGTACCCCGGGCCGCGCAGATCTTCGTGACCGGCCAGGCCGCGAGGCCCGCGGCGATGAAATATCTCGAGGGGATGACTGTGCAGGATGCCCTGCAGAATGCGGGAGGCATCTCCGAACGCGGGTCGATGAAGAGGCTCAAAATCGTGCGTTTCGAAGCAGGGAAGCGCCGGGAGATCAAAGTTCAACTAACCGATCTGCTGAAACCAGGCGACACCTTGAACGTTGGAGAGAGATTCTTTTGAGACGGTCTAGCGTGGGTCGCGAATGAGTTCCGCAGGCGGCGCCCTCCGCGCGGTCCCCCCTCCCGAAGACCGCCGCCCGCCCATGGGGGAGCCGATGGCGGCACCCGAGGGTGTCTCGGAGTGGGTGAAGTTCACGCACTCGCTGTGGCACAGCCGCTTCCTCGTTCTTGCCTGCGTGGTGGTGGCCCTCGTCCTGACCACCGCCTACAACTACACAGCCAGACCGCGGTACGAGGCGGTGGCCCAGATCGAGATCCAGAAGACCCGACCCGACCTCACCCCTGGCGTGGACGTCGTGGGTGCTGTGACCACGGAATGGATCGAAACCCAGTACCGCATCATGGTTGGGAAGACGCTGATCACAAAGGTGGTCGAGCGTTATGACCTCACCAGTTCGCCGGAGTTGAGCACAGGCCCGATAAGGTCCCCTGTCGAGATCATCCGGACGAAAGTGTTCGGACGGCCGGTTGAGGACTTCGGCCCGGGCATAGCCGTCGCCCCCGCGGTTTCCGCCCTCAGGTCAAGGATTACCATTCGTCCCGTGCAGAGGACGAGCCTCGTCGAATTGAGGGTGACGGCCTATGACCCGCGCTTCGCCGCGATGGCTGCGAACGGACTGGCCCAGACATTCATGGACGAGTCACGCACCGACAGAGTGGACCAGTCAACCGAGGCGACCCGCTGGTTGGAGGCGCGCTTGAAGACCGAACAGGAACAGGCGCGCTCCTCCTTCGAGGCGCTTCGCAATTATGAGGACCGGAGCGGCAGTTCGAATCTTGAGACCCGCCAGAGGCTCGTCGAAGCCCGCCTGCAGCAGGCGAACTCCCAGCTGCTGGACGCGCGAGCCCAAAAGGCCTCGAAGAGAGCCCACCTCGATCAGCTGCGCCGTCTCAGCACGCCGGAGCTTCTGACTCTTCCGGAGTTGGGGCAGAGCGCCGCGTTTCAAGCGATGCGCAAGGAACTGGTGGACTCCGAGATGCGAAAGTCCGAGCTGGACCAGAGCCTCGGGCCCAAGCACCCCGATGTGGTGAGCCTGGATACCCGGATCTCGTCGCTTCGATCCTCTCTCCTGACGGAGGCGCGAGGCGTGGTCCGCGCCGCCGAGTCCGCCTATGAGGCGGCGGATCGCGAGGAGGCGGTCCTGATCGGCTCGGTGAACGCCGCGCAGTCGGAGATGGCCGGGTTGCGCGACAAGTCGCCCGAGTACCAGACGCTCAAGCGCGAAGCGGACGCGTCGAACGAGATCGCTCAGGCGCTCGCCAAGCGGGGGAAAGAAGCGAGTGTCGAAAGCGCCATCAACGATCGAACAGTGAGGATCATCGAAGCCGCGGAGACACCGCAGAGCCCCGTCTTCCCGAATCGAACCGCCAACCTGCAGATGGCACTGCTCGTGGGTCTCGGGATGGGTGTTCTTCTCGTGGCCGCCCGAGAGAAGCTCGACACCACGCTCAAGACGCCTGACGATATTCGCGAGGTGCTTCGGGTCCCTTTCCTTGGATTCGTGCCGGACCTGAGCACTCTCGCCGAGCCGTCCGCCAGGACGAACCTGAGCGCGATTCGCCATCCCGCCTCGCCCCTTTCCGAGTCGTACCGGGTGATTCGAACCAATGTGATGGCCACCGCGAGTTCCCTCAACGCTCGTGTCCTCCTGATCACAAGCATCCATCCCGGCGAGGGCAAGTCGACGACGGCCTTGAACCTCGCCGCCGCGATCGCCCAGACCGGCGCCACCGCCGTGCTGGTTGACTCCGATCTGCGGCGGCCCACGGTCCACGCGAATCTCAGCCTGCCCCGAACCCCCGGCCTTAGGGACATTCTCACCAGGAATGTGCAGCACGCCGATGCCGTTCGCCCGGGCCCGATCGCCGGTCTCTTCGCGCTGACCGCGGGGGCTACTCCTGACAACCCGGCGGAGCTTATGGGCTGTGAGGAAATGCGGAGTCTGCTCGCCGGACTGGCCAAGAGCTACGACTGGGTCATCGTCGACGCGCCCCCGATCGGCGGCATGGCCGACGCCCTGATCATCGGCGGCGTCGTCGATGCGATCGTCCTGGTGGCGGAGGGAGACCGAACCACGAAGGCGGTGGCGGCCGATGGCGTGGCCCAATTGCACTCCGTCGGGGGGCGCGTTCTGGGTGCGATCCTGAACCGGGTTGATGTGAAACGAAACGCGTATTACCTCTCCCGTTACGCCACCGGCTACTACGGGGGGTACGGGTACTACGGGGCGGTGTATTCGCGCTATTCGCCGGACGCCCGGCCGGGAAGCGAAGGCCGTCGAGAAAAATTGTGAAGTCGTCTTGCCTCAGTGGTTTGAATCGGTTAACCTTTCTGTATCCTGTGCGTTTCGTTTCTTAAGAAGACAATTAGTTCGGGCAATTAGAGGGATCAAACTTTGAACAGCAAAAAATTTCTCGGAGTATTCCTCTCAGTCGCCATGGCGGTACCGTCAGGCGCGAACGTGGCCACCAATGGCACGATCAAGGGCGTCGTGTCGATCTCGGGCCGTGGCCTCGATGGCCTTACGTTGACTCTCATCAACGTTGAGACGGGCAAGTCTTTCGCGGTGAAGTCCGCCGCTGACGGCTCCTTCTCGGCCCTCGTCCCTGCGGGCTCGTATGTTGTCTCGAGCCCCGGAAGGTCAGGCGTTTCGATCTCCCGCGCGCCGCTTTCCATTGATGTGGTGTCGGGCAAAGTGGCCTCGGCCAATGTCGAGCTTTCGTCACTTGCCATGCAGGATGCGCCGGCCGCAGCCGGCACCGCGAAGATCACCCACGATTTTGTCGACTGCATCACCGAGGGGGAGTTCACCCTCATCGAAGCGATTTTCGAGCCTCTTTCGTCCGTGGTGAACGGTCGCCTTTACTTCCAGTCCAATTTGAGCCCGGAGT
>JAYUUU010000251.1:0-6857 GCA_043754395.1 Vicinamibacteria bacterium | reverse complement strand
AAGGGCTCAAGACCTACGTCGCCGCGCGAGGGAAGTAAAGAACGACGCCCGTCGCCTCGGCGCCACCGAACCGGCACTGACTGAAGGCTCAGCAGCGGGTGCGCATTGACTCGCGGCTTCGTTCCTGGGCCGCAGGACTCTCGAACCCTTTCGTGGCGGCGTAGGCCCAGGCCTTCTCAATGTAGGCGCCGGCGTCCGGGGTCTCACACGCGGTGTCCCCATGGTCGACACTCACCGGGCCGATCCGTTTCGCCGCGAGAAGTGCCGCCTTGCGCGTGACCGCGTCCCGGCAGCCGATCGAAATCAGCGCCCCGTTCATGGCCTCGCGCTCGTGGTTCGGCGCCTGGTGGATGGTGCTCTCGATGGCGGCGATGCGGGTGGCGAACCAGTTCGTTGGAACGGTCGGATCAAGCTTCGCGAGGGCGCCTGAAAGCATCCAGCCGCAACGTCGCTGTGCCTCGGACCTGGACTTCAGCCAGGCTTCGGCGCGCGACATTTTGTGGGGACCCTCGGCAGCGAGAGAAGCCACATAGGCGTGACACCCCCGTCCCGTGTCCAGAGCCCAGCGATCAAGATCCCTCGGAGACATGAGGCGAGGATCGGCGACCTTCACCGCGAGGTTTCTCGCATCGACGTTGCCGGTGTTCCAGAGCGCCTCGGCGAGCTCCTGATCGACCTTGATTCTTTTCAGCAGCACTTTCAGGTCAGCGAAGCTCACGCCGAACATGGGACCGATAGCACCATGCCGTGCATAAGTTTTCCGGGTCTGGGCGGTGCCCGCCTTCTCGAGCGCGGACATCACTTCAGCCAGAGACAGGCGCGGTGGTGCGCTTTTCCCCCCGGTCTTCGACTTCGCTGCCGTGGAGGAACTGACGGTGGAGGATTTGGCGGTGACGGCCATGGTCGGTTTATCACTCTAACCGTCATCGTTCCCGTTCGTCCAAGCAATCAAGCGAGGGACTCCATGCGCGTGGGTTGATCGGAATGCGAGCGTCCTCAGGGCGTTTACGGGCGGTCTCTTGGTTGCATTGTGGGCAGCGGCCCGGGTGTCGGTTGTCTCGGTAGATCCTTGACCACCGTCGGCGTGGGAAGCGACTTGACCGGCGGAGCCATCGAGGGAGCCGGAACCGCCAGGGGTGTGGGCAACACTCCCGGCGAGGGCAGGACACGAGGCGTGGGCATCGTCCGCGGGGTTGGCGCCAGCCGCGGCGTGGGAACGGTGGGCGGCGTGGGGAGGATTCGGGGCGTCGGACCCACGCGGGGTGTCGGGATGACCCGAGGCGTAGGGACGACTTCGGGCGTCGGCTCAATCCCGGGCGTCGGCACTACCTGGGGTGTCGCAGCGACCGCCGGAGCGACCGCGATGCTTCGTCCGTCCCACTGCGCGCTGGCCGTTCTGGTCGCGAGCATGAACAGAATGAGCGCGACGATGAATATAACCACGGTCCGCGCGAGCGGAGACGGATGTCCGAGTCGAAAGAGACTGGCGTTGTAAGTGTGCATGACGACACCTGTTTTGCTGCGGCAACGGACCGAAGTGCTCATTAGCAGCAGGATTGATGCCGCCGACCATTGCCGTCCAGAAATCGGCCCTGCCGGTCCGCAAGACGATCTCGGCCGTGGGTCCGCATCAGCCTCTAAATCGCTAACTTCTACAGAGTTGTGTTCCTTTTAAGCACGCCACCGGCGTCGATCCATCTTTCGGCCCATACGGCGTCACGAGATCGTGGCGTTCGAACACCAGTTGTTCAATGTGCCGGGCAGGCGGACCAACACGTCTTCGCTCTGGTGGGCTTCAACATCTACTGATCGCGTGCCGCCCTTGCTAGCTTGACCGGATGCTCTTGGCCGGGCCCGGATGTCTCACCAGCGAAGGACAATGGTGATCCCGGCACTCGATCCCGAGACGGAGGGCGATACCGAGGCTTGGAGGCCGGGCGCAGGACCTTCTTTCCACTGGTACGAGTGTTTGAAGGCCCCGATAAGCGCGCCCGCCAGGGCGCCCCAAACCGCACCTCCCGTCGCTAGCACGGCGGCCCCTCTGACACGCTCGCCTGAATCATCGCCATTGACAAGGGCCCCAACGACGGCGAAGGCTGATCCAACCGCTATCGCTCCTTTGAGCGCGAATGGTCCCGACTGACTCCTTCGTCCGGAACTCCACTCCATCCGTGTCACCGCATCGCGGGGGAGGGTGAGCGTGACCGCGTCGATCGTGACGAGGGTCAATCCGCGATCGTCGCTTTCGATCAGCGTGCCAATGACCGGCACGGGAGACATCGTCGGTGCGGTTATCCGAACAAGGACGCCGGCCTTTGGCGGCAACGGCTCGGAGGCCACCGCCCTCGAGGGCCACATCGTCAACAACGCTGCGATGCTCAGATATCCGGTCTTCGCCTCTTTCATCATCGGGCCCTCGCGTGCAGTTCCAAAAGCATGGCGGGCACGCCCGCAGCACTGACTGAACGGCTGAAGTGATAACCCTGGCATTGATCGCAACCGGCTTCGGCCAGGAACGCCAGCTGGTGCGGCAGCTCGACGCCTTCGGCAATCGAGACCAGCCCCAGGCGGCGCGCGAGAGTGATGACGGTGTGCACGATCGCCTCGTCGCCTCCATCGGCGCCGATGTCACGAACGAACGATCGGTCCACTTTGAGCTTGTCGATGGGGAAACCCTTCAGATAAGCGAGGCTCGAATAACCGGTGCCGAAATCGTCGATCGAGATTCGTACGCCGGCGGCGCGAAGCTCCGCGAGCACACTCCGCGCGGAGACCTCCATCAGCAGGCTCTCCGTCAGCTCGAGCTCGACGGACCCGGGGGCGAGCGAGGCGATGGAGACACGAACCTGTTGGGGGAAGTCCGCCTCGCGCAGCTGCCGCGCGGAGACGTTGACCGAGACGATCAGGCCGTGATGACCGGCCGCGTGCCAGCGGGCGAGGTCAGCGCAGGCCGTCTCCAGCACAAAACGCCCAATGGGCACGATGAGGCCGTTCTCTTCGGCGAGAGGAACGAACTCATTGGGCGAAAGCCGGCCAAGCTCGGCGCTCTGCCAGCGCACCAGCGCCTCGAGCCCCACCACGCGCCCGCTCCGCGCATCGACCATGGGCTCGTATTCGACCAGAAGTTCATTCCGCTCGAGCGCATGGCGCAGGAGGGTGTCCAGTCGCCGTCTCCTCGTGGGCGCGGTGTCGGCGCCGGGTACGCCAAAGCGGAGGGCGCCGCCGACCCGCTTGGCGTTGTTCAGGGCGAGGTCGGCGACTCGGAGCAGCATCGAAGGGTCGGTGGCGTCTGAGGGATAGAGGGCTACGCCGATGCTCGCCTGAACGAAGACTTCCTGGGTGGAGATCAGGAAGGGCGCGGTGAACTCAGAGGCCAGGCGTTGCGCGACCACGCGCGCTTCCGTGGGATCACTCAAGCCCTCGATGACGACACCGAACTCATCAGCCCCCAGGCGCGCGACCGTGTCGACCTTGTAAAGGCCCTCGCGCAATCGCGCCGCGATCGCCTTTAAAACCGCGTCTCCAATGTGGTGCCCCAGGCCATCGTTGATCTCCCTGAATCGGTCGACGTTCACCAGCAACACCGCGACGAGCGTTTCGCCGCGGTCGGCCCGGATCAGGGACTGTGCCAAACGATCGCCAAAAAGCGCCCGGTTGGGCAGGCCGGTAAGCGCGTCGTACTGGGTAAGGTGGCCGACTTGCTGTTCGGCCCGCCGCAGCTCGCTGATGTCGACGAGCGTTCCGATCGTCCCGATCCACGCCCCAGCCGCGTCTTGCAGAGGCGCGCCCGATACCAGCACCTGGCGTTTGGTGCCTCGGTGTCCGACCAGTTCCACCTCGTACGAGGACGCCTCGCCTCGCGCGCGCCTCAGGTATTCCTGGTCTGCGATGCTCCGGCTTTCCCGGGTCAGGAAGTCGCGGAAGGTGCGGCCGGTGAGGTCGGCGCTGTGCTCGACTTCAAGCATGGCCATCATCGCCGGATTCATGTAAACGGTCGCGCGGTCCCGGTCCAGCTGCCAGATACCCACGCCGCCCGCTTCGACCAGCGTTTTGAAACGGCCTTCGCTCTGGTGCATGGCCGCTTCGGCCGCCTTGCGAGCCGAGAGGTCGCGGATAAAGCCGGCGAACAGATCGTGGGTGCCGGAACGAAGATGGCTGAAGGTGATCTCGATCGGGAACTCGTGGCCGTCCCGGTGCAAGCCGGTGGTTTCCGTGGCCCGCCAATCGAGGCGGCGTTCGCCCGTGGCCAGGTAGCGAGCCAGGCCTCGCCGATGACTCTCGCGCAGACGTTCCGGCTGAAGGATGTTGATCGTGTGCCCCACCAGCGACTCTGGTTCGTGACCAAATACCAGAGCCACCACCGGGTTGGCGAAGCGAATCCTGCTCATGCCGTCGAGAACCAGGACGGCGTCGATGGTGGTCTTGGTCAGGAGTTGGAAAAGGGCCTCGCTGTCGGCGAGCGCCCCCGACATCTTCAAGGAGCGCTGGTGATCCTCGATTCGGTCCTGCACCTGAAGGGCGAGCATGACCAGGGCCTTGCGGTGTTCCGGAGCCAGGGTTCTTGGAACCCGATCGATGACGCACAAGGCTCCAAGGGCGGCGCCCTCCGAGCTTTTCAAGGGAACGCCGGCGTAGAAACGAATCTTCGGCCCACCCGTGACCAGGGGATTGTCGGCGAAGCGAGGGTCGTCGCAGGCATCATGAACAACAAGAACATCGTCTTGAGCGATCGTGTGAGCGCAGAAGGAAAGGTCGCGATGCGTCTCGGCGATGTCGAACGCGATGCGAGCTTTGAACCACTGGCGATCGGAGTCGACTAGCGTGATCAATCCTATCGGCGTCTGGCAGACAAGGGCGGCGAGGCGGGCGAGGTCGTCGTATTCCCGCTCGGGCGGCGTGTCGAGAAGACGGTACCGGTGCAAAACACCGACACGCTCGACGTCGTTTTCGGGAATAGGAGCTGCCATTGATCGTCAGCCCGGTGGAGCACTTCGCCGCGCCAGGCACTCAATTTGGACGCGAGAGATTCGCGACCTCAGAACGTGCGTCGTTTGAGCCCTTTCGCAGTATAGCGACCACAAAGGACCGGTTGAGGTCTCACTGAGTGGAGCCGGCCGCCACCATCATCGGGCTCGTCCAAGCACGGCCGGTTTTGCCGGGCAGGTGAAAACGACACCTACCCCGCTTTTTTTCACTCCTGGCGCGAGCCCTTCAGCCGAGCGCTGACGATCCATCGATCCCGGGTCAGGCCTTGCGCCATTCGCGGATCGCCGTCGGCCGTTGGTCAGTAGCGTGTCACTCGGTTGGGCCCCCTGGGGCGGGTGTAATGTTCCGCCCAGGAGGTACAGGCATGTGTCCAGCGGTTCCTTTTCTCATCGCCCTTGGTCAGGCGCAGACGGCGCCACCTGCGCTTTACTCCCTGCCCGTCAACTGTGCCGCAGTTGTTCAGCCCGAGGCGCGAAGCAGCGGAATGGCTCAGTTCAAAGCAGGTGACGCCGCCATCCTTGCGTCGAAATGGGCCGACGCCGAAGCGGCGCTCGTGAAGGCGGTGGCTCTGGACCCGCTGCTCGCGGTGGCCCACTATGGTCTGGGTCAGACCTACATGGCCGAGCGACGCTTCCGGGAAGCGGTCGAGGCTTTCTCCACATCACGCCAGGCGTTTCGTTGCGCGACCCCGTCCGAGGACGACCTCAAGCAGCGGTCCGCGGAGATCCTTCAGCTTCGGGAGGCGATCCGGAACGCAGACAAACGTCGCCTGCAGGAGATGGGCGTGAAATGGAAGGAAGCAAACGGCGATGTCCGCACCGCGGGCGGAAAGATGCGGGGGATTGAGGTGGCGGAGCGTCGCCTGGCGGAGCTCGAGACCTCAGCCAAAGAGACGAACCCGGCACCGCCTGGAGTCACGCTCGCCCTCGGCACCGCACTCTTCCAGATCGGCATGATCGCCGAAGCCGAGGTCGAATTCCGCGCTGTCCTTGCTCGCGACCCGCGCTCGGGAGACGCGCACCACAATCTCGCACTCGTCTGCACCATCACCGACCGTCTCGACGAAGCGGAACGAGAAATCGCCGCAGCCAAGAAGGCCGGCGTGCCGACACATCCCCAACTGCTGCAGGAACTCGAGCGACGCAAGGCCCTGAAGGCCCGCTGATCGCGAGGGTCGTTGTGATGGACTAGGCTCCCTGCGTGACCCCCATCGCTCCGGGAAGACCTGGCAATGCGATCGATCAGCTTGTCGGGACGACGGTCGACGGGAAATATCGGATCGAGAGCCTCCTTGGCCGAGGCGGCATGGGCGCGGTCTTCCGGGCGACTCATCTTGGGACCGAGCGCACGGTCGCGCTGAAGGTCATCGTGCCGGACCGTGCCGACCAGAGCGACTTCATCATGCGGTTCGAGCGGGAAGCGCGGGCCTGCGGGCGGCTGCGTCACCCGAACATCGTCGACGTCACCGACTTCGGATACGACGAAGGGAGCGATCGTCGCCTCGCTTATCTCGTCATGGAGTATCTCGACGGTTGTTCGCTCGCTGATGTCCTGCGCGACGATGCGACACTCCCCATCGCCTGGGTGGTCGACATCCTGCAGCAGACGGGCTCGGCCGTGGAAGAGGCCCACCGCGCAGGGATCCTCCACCGTGACCTGAAGCCGGACAACATCTGGCTCGAGCCCAACCGACGTGGCGGTTTCACCGTCAAAGTGCTGGATTTCGGCCTCGCGAGATTCGACGTGGGCAACGCAGCGGCGCGCGCTGGGCCGTCTTCCTCCGACTTGATGAACGGGGCGGCCTCCGGCTTGAGCGAGGGCGATACCCTGGTACGAGGCACGCCGAACTCCGCGCCAAAGGCCCCGCCTCC
>JAYUUU010000250.1:0-15936 GCA_043754395.1 Vicinamibacteria bacterium | reverse complement strand
GCCACCACTCACGCGGCCTGCGTGATGATCGGCGAGAAGGCGGCGGACCTCGTGCTCGGGAAGGCCGGCGCATGACACGCCTGGGGCGACTCTGGCGAGGCGACGCGGGCGGACGCGAGGTGTTGATCCTCGGCCTGCCGCTGATCCTCTCGATGATGTCGGTGACGATCCAACACTTCGTCAACCGCATTTTTCTCACCTGGTGGTCGGCCGAGGCGGTGGCCGGCGTCACCACTGGAGGCTTCGCCATCTACGTTCTGACCGGCCTGTTCAACGGGACCGCTGAGTACGCGACGCCTTTCGTCTCCCAGTACGTGGGCGCGAAACGCGAAGACCGGATAGGCGCTGTGGTCTATCAGGCTGCGTACTTCGCCGTCCTCGCGGGTCTTGTGGGCTGGGGTCTTTCGTACTTCGTGACACCCCTTTTCGACGCCGTGGGGCACGCCCAGTCGATGCGGGTCCACGAGATCACGTACGCACGCATCATGCTGCGAGGGACCTTTCCCGTCGTGGTGATGGTCGCGTTCTCCACCTATTTCGCGGGACGGGGGAAGACGAAGGTCGTCCTCGGCGTCACCCTCATCGCCACCGCGGTCAACGTGATGCTGGACTGGGTGTTGATCTTCGGCAAGTTTGGTTTTCCAGAGATGGGCACCACCGGTGCTGCTTATGGGACCGTGATCAGCCAGGCGGTGGGAGCGCTCATCTATCTGGGGTTGATCCTGAGCGCCCCCGAACGCATGGCGCACGGCTTCTTGAACTTCCAGTTTCAACCGAAGATCTTCTTCAGGCTGTTGAAACTCGGAGTGCCCTCGGGGCTCCAGCCGTCGCTCGAGATCCTGGCGTTCACGCTCTTCATGTTCGTCATCGGAAACATCGGGGTGGCTCCGCTCGCTGCGACGTCGATCGCTTTCAACCTCAACGCGATCGTGTTTCTTCCCGCGGTGGGCCTCGGCTACGGCGTATCGACTCTGGTCGCGCGATACCTCGGGATGCATCGGCCGGCACTCGCGGATCGGGCCATCAAGTCCGGCCTCGTGATCTCGCAGATCTACATGATCGTGTGCAGCAGCGCCTACGTGCTCTTCCCGGGCCTGCTTCTCGCTCCGTACGCCGCGGGTGCTGACCCCGCCACCTTCACGGAGGTGAGTGCCATCGCCACCGTTTTGTTGCGTTTCGTGGCCTTCTATTCGATCTTCGACATGGTCAATGTCATCTGCGCGGGTGGCCTCAAGGGGGCGGGGGACACGCGATTCCCAATGACGGCCACGGTGCTTATCTCGTGGGTCGCGATGCTCTTCCCGACCTGGTGGTTCTGTGTGCGCGGCGGTCAGGGTGTTTATGTCGCCTGGGTCTTCGCCACTCTCTACGTAGTGGTTCTGGGGGTCGTGATGTTCGTCCGCTATCGTAAGGGGGCGTGGAAAAGCCTTCGAGTGATCGAGTCCGATGCGCTGCCTGCGCTGGACCTTCCCTGACGCTTCGATGCTGACCCGCCACCTCCCCCGAATCGTCATGGGGTGTTTCGCAGCGGCCCTTCTCGGACTCTGTCTGAAAAGCGATCCCGAGAAGCTCAGCGAGGGACGCTTCTTCTCGGACGGCGCCACCTACTATTCGATGACCTGGAGCCTCGTGGGGGATTTCGACCTCGAGTACAGCGCGGGGGACCTGGCACGGGTCAAACGCGAATACCCAGGTGGCCCCAGCGGCATCTTTTTGAAGCGCGCGTTCGGGGGCCTGGAACTCGACGATTCCGCGCCCTTCATCAAGAGGGTGGGCTCACCGAGGATCTATTTCGGGAAGGCGATGACGTACCCGGTCATGGCCGCGCCCTTTGTCGCGATCTTTGGAACTCGGGGCTTCCTGGTCTTCAATGGCTTGTGTCTCATGGTCGCGTGGGGATGCGCCTTTGCCGATATCGGGATGCGCACATCGCCGTGGAAGGCGCTGATCGCTTCGTTTGTCCTCATCGTCGGCACAATCGCTCCTCTTTACATCTTCTGGATTCAACCCGAACTCCTGAATCTGGCGCTCGTGGCCCTCGCCCTCCTCGCGTGGCGACGCGACCGGCCGATGTTGTCGGCGATTCTTTTCGGCATCGCGGGATACACGAAGCCGACCCACATCCTGATGGCGGCGCCCCTCGGCCTCGCGCCATTGTTCGAACCGGCGTTATCGGTTACACAGAAGGCATTCGAGGTGCTCCGAAGGGGGGCCGTGATGATCGGCTGCGCAGCGGCGCTCTTCGGTGTGAACACGCTCGTCACCGGCGAATGGAACTACCAGGGCGGGGAGAGGAAGACCTTCGGCTCCGAGTTTCCGTTCGACCGCGGGGATCTGCGAGACGTCACTTTCGGAAACGCCGGGGAGTGGATGACCACCATGAAGCTCGGCCCCCTTCAGGAAGGGGAGGCCGAAACGCGCGGGGCCGGCATCGCTCAGTCGGAGCTGGAGCTTCAGCAGATGTTCATCGCGAACCTGGTCGATTTCTGGGTGGGCCGGTACGCAGGGATGGCTCCTTATTTCGCGCCCGCGTTCGTGGCTCTCATCTTCTTCCTGCTCGTCGGTCCGCGCGAGAAGGAAGGCTGGTTCGCGGTCGCGGCCCTGCTTATTTTCTTCCTCGTGAGCATCCGCATACTTCCCGGCCCCACGAACTGGTACGGCGGTGGGGGTACCGTGGGGAACCGCTACTTCATGGCGGCCCTGCCTCTCGCGATCATCTTTCTTCCGCGAGGGCGTGAGGTTCTGACCGCCCTCTTAGGCGCGGCGCTCAGCGTCACATTCCTCCTGCCCGCGTGGGCGAACCCGGTGCAGCATTCGCTGAACCCAGCCCTGCTTGCAAGCCCGCCTGGGGGGGCGCTCACCTACCTTCGCGCGGAACGAGCGATGCTCAACGACCTCTCGTTCTGCACCGATGCCTGGCGCAAGAAGCAGCCCCTAGACGACGTCGAGGGAGACCCCCCGCTCCATCGCCCGGGAGCGCATCACGGCTACTGGCTCTATTTTCCCGATGATGGAACGTTCGGCAAGGAGCGGATTCCCGACATGTTCCATAAGGATGGGGAGCCCATGGAGGGCTTCCGGGTCAAGCGGGGCGGAACCACCGAGGTGCTGCTGCGCGCGAACGAGCCGGTGGATTGGATGGACGTGACGATCGTGGGAATGAAGACGGTCGATGACATCGAGATCTTCGCGGGTGCTTCACCCGAGCGCGCTCTTGTGCCGGGACTCGGGTCCGTCCGGCTCCGCGTGTTCCCGGGACCTCCGGTCATGTATTACGACTCGTTCGTCTACAGCGTTCGCGTGCACTCACGCGGTGTCGCGGCGGGCCTCGCCGCCGACTTGAACCCAGCCGAACACACCATGATTCGCATCGCCCTTCACGTGTCGCGCAGGCCGCAGTGAGCAAGGTCGAGCCTCGGACCGAAGGACAAGCGCCCGGCTGGCTCGAACGGAAGTCGCGCAAGGCTCTCGACATCGTCTACTACGCGGGACTTCGGACCGCGGCGGCTCTTCTCGGTTTCAAGCCGCGGCATCGGGCGAAGGATCGGCGCGTGCTCGACGAGGACATCCTGCCCCGGCTTGCGAGGAACGATGCTTTCCCCAGGGTTCTGTTCGTTGGCTGCGACTGGTACACGGAACACGTCGAAGACCTTTTTGTTTCCAGCGGCCGGACCTTCACGACGATTGAGATCGATCCATCTCGCGCCCGTCATGGCGCGCGTTCACACATCGTTGCCGCCCTGGCCGACCTCGGTGCTCACAAGGTCCCGGCTTCGATCGACCTCATCGTTTGCAACGGCGTCATCGGCTGGGGACTAAACGACCCCGCCGAGATCGAGCGCTCCCTCGACGCTTGCACTGCCGCTCTTTCACCGGGCGGCCTGCTGGTTCTCGGTTGGGATGATGTGCCTGAAAAACTGCCGATCCCGATCGACCGGATTCGCGCGTTGGCTTCGCTGCGGCCGGTGACGCCGAAGGACTTTGAGGCCCCGATCATCGAAACCGGGACGTACACCCGCCACACCTTCGGGTTCTGGGAGAAACCGAAGAGCTAGTTCGATGCCCCGAGGGTGAGCTTCACGGTGCGCGTCTTGCCGTCGCGCCAGACCTTCATTTCGACAGTGGCGCCCGGTTCGATGTAGGAGAGCCGCCCGCTCAGGTCCTCGCGGCTCGCCACCGGCCGCCCATCGATTTCGGTGATGACATCGCCTACCGCGATGGAGTTTTCGCCGATGTCGACCCCGGTAAGTCCCGCCCGAGCCGCCGCGGAGCCACGCTCGACTTCCTTGATCACCGCTCCACGCACTCCGAACCGTCGGGCCACCACCCCATCGAGCATGCCGTCGAGAACGACCCCGATCACCGGCCGTCGCATCCGTCCGAACTGGATGAGCTGCGGAACCACGCGGTTCACGGTGTCGACCGGCACCGCGAAACCGATGCCCGCGTTCGTGCCCGAGGGCGAATAGATCGCCGTGTTCACACCGATGAGCTGGCCGGAGCTATCGATGAGCGGGCCGCCCGAGTTGCCGGGGTTGATCGCGGCGTCCGTCTGGATCGCGTCCTCGATCGGTGTGTTGAGGACGCTCGTGATGGTGCGTCCAAGCGCGCTCACGATTCCCGTCGTGAGAGTATGGTCGAGACCGAATGGGTTGCCGATGGCGAAGACCTTCTGGCCCACCTCGAGGTCAAAACTCCGGCCGGGAGGGATGGGCTTGAGGTCGGCCTTCTCGGCGCTGACGCGTATGACCGCGAGGTCCAGTTCGGGCGCCGCACCCACGAGCGTCCCCTTGAGGTTCTTGTCCTGCAGGGTCACGCGGATGTCGGCTGAACGCGAGCCAACGACGGGCTGCACGACGTGATAGTTGGTCACGATGTGGCCCTTGTCATCCCAAACGAAGCCGGAACCCGAGCCCGTGGCCTGTTCGGAGACTGTGCGGCTCCAGTAGTCGACCTGCTGTTCGGTGGTGGTGATGAAAGCGACCGCGGCCTGGGACTGTTTGAAGAGGGCGATCGTTGACCGCTCGTCGGCGTCGAGCTTGCGGTCTCGTGCGGCGGGTGCGGGCCTTGTCTGAGCCTCGGCAACCGAGGAGCCCGACACCGCGTTTTTGATGTCTTTTCCGAAGTACACGCCAAACGCCGCGCCCAAAAGGAGGGCCGGGAAGAAAACGCGTCCAAGTCTCATGCCCTTGATTCTAGGACCCGACCGTGACAGCTGCCCAAGCGGGGATCGCCTCCGGTCGCTCATAATTCCGTTTCGCGTGACCCAGATCAGTGAAACACCGGCCGCCGAACGCTCGAACCGGTGGCTTGCCGCCCTGTGGGCCGCGGGGGCGGGGCTACGACTGGCCTTCATCTTTGTCGAGCCTCCTACAAGGCCCATCGCCGACGAGACCATGTGGCTCATGGCCCTGAACCGCATCCCGGCCGCCGATTTTTCGCCCTTCTCGAACTATCCGATCTTCCATCCGCCCCTCTACTCCTACTTCCTGGCCGCGATCAACGCCCTCTTTGGCAGTCTCACGGCGATCAAGGTCATTCAGGCGATCATCTCCAGCCTGCTGATCCCCGCGGTCTTTCGGATCGGGCTCAAGGTATCCGGACCTGGCACCGCTTTGGGGGCCGCGAGCCTCGCCGCCTTCTACCCGGAGTTCGTCTGGTACTCGGCCCATTTCTGGTGCGAGACGCTCTTTCTCGCCCTGGTGTGGTGGGCGATCGAGCGGCTGATCGCCGCGGATCAGGGGGAGATTCGACGAAGCGCCGTGGCGGCGGGTGTGCTATTCGGCCTCGCGGTCCTCACCCGCGAGACGCTGCTCTATCTCCTGCCTTTGGCCGCTCTCTGGCTGGCGGCGCCCAAGCCGAGGCGCGTGGCGCTTGCTGCTGCGCTCCTCTTGAGCGCTTTAGCAGTGGTGGCGCCCTGGACCTTGCGCAACTGGATTCAGTTCGAGTCCTTCATTCCGGTGTCCACCGGCGGGGGACTCAATTTGTATCAGGGGAACGCGCCGATCTCGCGGAACGAGGTCTACTCCGAGTACTACGCGAACGAGGGCAAGGTCGAGCAGTATCAGTGGGCGAGGTCCGCTGGGCTCAAGGTGATTTGGGAGAGACAGCCCGCCTGGATCTTCGAGAAGATTCGCGACGAGGGTCCAAGACTTGCCGAGCTTGATTCACTGGCCCTCATCCATATGAGGCGCGGGGCTTATGGCGAGGTGAGTTGCGCCGCCTATCGGGGAGCCGCGCTCATCGTGCTCTTTCCCTGGATCGTTATCGCGGTGGGCTCGGTCGTGGCTTTGAGTCGTGCCCGCATCGACCGAAGGTCAGGGTTGATCATGGGCTTTCTCTGCGCCTATCTCCTGCTCCACATCGCGACGCATGGCTTTTCCCGCTATCGCATGCCGGTGCTGCCCGCATTCATGATTCTGTCGGCCACGCTTCTGGCGCCTTTGCCCTCGGTGCGCCCATCGAGCGGCCGTCGCGCGGTGCTCGTGACCCTCGCGGTGGCGGTCTCCTTTTTGTGGGCCCCCTCGCTTCTGGATCAGTTGGGGCACCTGGGCCTGGTGGCACCCCCTGGGCACGAGGGCTTCGCCCCCATCTGCCCCGTGCGCTGAAAAGAAAAACGCCGGCGATTTCTCGCCGGCGTTTTTCGAAGAGCTCATCGAGGAGCCCGCGGATCTTAGAAGCTCGCGGGGCGGCAGGTGTGCTTGCCCCCGATGTAGGGCGTATGGCTGCTCCCGATGATGACGTCGATGTTCTGCGAGAGGTCGTTGGTGAGCTTGATCGCGACTTCGTCCTTGGAGATGGACTCCCCGTTCTGGCCGCCGCCCCGTGCGCACATACCCGGGTTCAGCTGCATAAGGGTCTTCGCGAGCAGATTGGTGTACTCGATCTCATCGAGTCTCAACGATCCGTTGGGATTGAAGATGTTCGGTTGAGTCCGCTCGAGGTGGGCCTGCGCGTCGTTGATCGCACCACCGAACATCTCCGGGCCACCGTCAGGGCAGCAGCCGTTGTTACCGCAATCTGGACGGGGGGGGAGCGTGCAGCTCCCCGCCGTCGAAACCGGAGGCGGCGTGGGGGTGGCGGCCGGCGTGGGGGTCGGCGTCGGCGTGCTGGACACGACAGTCGGGGTGTCGAATCCGTCGCCGCAGCTCGAAAAAGCCAGCGTGAGGGGGAGGGCGAGGCTCGCCAGGGTCAATCGGGTAAAACGGGTCATGGTCGTCATTTCTCCATAGTGGTTCTGTCGCGGGCGGTCTGTCCGGAGCGTCTGGCGCGGGGCGCCATGGCGCCGGGATAGACGTCGCCCGACGAGGGTCGGGGCGACGCATGTCGTTCGAGCGGATGAGCTGATCGAACGAGAAGGAGTCTAGGCCAAGGTCCTGAACATCGCCAAACCTCGAAGCAGGCTCTAGCTCTGCAGCCCGACGATCAGCACCTGGCAGCGGACGCGGCCGTCGTTGGACCACAAGCGCAGCTCCCCTGACAGGAGCGTGACCGAGTCGCCGGTCGACAAGAGGTGCGTGTCCGGTCCAAGCCTCAGGCTCACCTTTCCCTTCAAAACCATGGCGAACTCCTCCGTCCGGTGGGGCACGGGGTACTTCCCGCTCCGCCCGCCCGGCGCGAGGGTGATGAGGACCGGGTCCAGGCGGCGTTGCGCGCTTGGCCGGCCGAGTGCCTCGATTTCAGCACTCGACCAGGAACTCGCGAGGGGCATCCTCTCGCTACGGCGAAGGACCAGACCTCCAGCACCCGGACCGATGGCCGCGAAGAAGGAGCCGAGGGACACGCCCAGGACCTGGGCGATCTTCTCCATGGAGTGGATCGAGGGGGAAACCTGTCCGTTCTCGAGTTGAGAGATGAAGCTTGGCGAGAAATCGGTGCGAGCGGCAAGGGCGCGGACGGAGAGTCTGGCCTGTTCGCGAAGCTCTCGCACGTGCAACCCAACCTTCTGCTGCTTGAGGACAGGCGACGCAGTGCGGGCCATGGTGCTCATGTTACGTGACGCCCTTCGGGCCGGTCCTTCAGCCTTCGTGAAGGATTCGTTCGTGGGAGGGCCTCCTGCAGGCCCTGGAGCAGAGCCTGCGCGGCGATCCGGTGCGCGAGTTCGTTCGGATGCTCGTCCCTTGCTCCTTCGACTACGAGCAACCGCCAATCGAGATCCCGGTAGTATGGGAGCAGGTCGACGACCACGGCCCCCGACGATTTGAAGACGGCGCCCACCTTCTGGTGCACTGACTCGAACGGGTATGCGGTATCGAGAGAGTTCGCGAAGAGCGGGAAGATGGCGGCGACCAGCGGCACGCGCTTGTCGCGGCATCGAGCGGCCACTCTGCCGATGGCCTGCCGGGCTGCGGTGAATCCCGGCGCGCCGTCGCGATACAGGGCGAGATGGTTTTCGACTCGCATGCGGTTCTCGCGGGTGGCGTGTAGCCGGTCCGCGACCAGCCTGAACAGGGCAGAGCGGCGCCAAAGCGGCGGACGCCGCTTTTCCTCCTCTGCTTGGGACCAGTCCAAGGCACGCCGCCTCTCGGCGTCGTCGTGGCCTTCGGCGTCGTTTAGAACATAACCAAGGACGAGGACGTCGGGTGAGTAGGCGAGCGCCTCGTTTTGAACGATCTGCTCTTCCTCCTCAGTTCCGATTCCCGGGGTCGCCAGGATGATCGACTCCCAGGGTTCGGACCGGCTTGTCGAGAGGGCGCGTTCGAGCCGCTTGCCGTACGTGTCATCGAGGAGCACGCCCGCGCCATAGGTGAAGGAGTCGCCAACCACGACGAGCCGATGCACGCCCGGAGGTTTCTTCTTCGCATGGTCGAGGTCCCGGTAGCCGGCAGCGTTCAGGGGTTCACGGGATCGGTGTCCCCGGACGGGCGAATAGCCGGCCTTGTGCGCCTGGGCACGCTCGGCGACCGATGCCGCGGCCTCGAGGATGATGAACCCGAAGACGAGCCCCATGAGCACGAGGAGCGCCTTTCCCAGTCGACCTCCTCCCGAGAAATGCTTCCGCCCATCGTCGTAGATACGTTCGGGCGTAAAAGGTGTCTCCTTGGTCATCGCGCTCGGGGGACAAAAATACGCTGACTCGCGGTTTACATATGTTTATGCGCGCTAAACGGTCCCAGCCGCGTTCCTAGAGCTTGTCCGGCCGGGAGGTACGTCCGCGTGTTCATCTATACTTAACACCGCGATGCCGCCCTCCCCTGGCCCAGCACCGGCTCCGTTCTATCCGGCACTCGATGGTCTGCGCGCGGTGGCGATGATCGCGGTGCTCATCTCGCACTACTTTCCCGAGCGCTCGGGCATCATGCGCGCCTTTCACTGGGGCCGCTTCGGTGTCCTCCTCTTTTTCGTTCTTTCCGGCTTCCTGATCACCGGCCTCCTCCTCCGAGGGCGTGAGGCCGCCGGTTCCGGTGAAGTCTCAAGAGGCGCCGTGTTCCGCGCCTTCATGGCGCGGCGTCTCCTGCGGATCGCGCCGATCTACTACCTCGTGGTGCTCATCGGCTGGGGGGTGGGTTACGGGCCGATCGCGGATCATCTGCCCTGGCACCTCACCTACACCGGCAACATCGCGATGACGTACTTCGGCGCGAAGCTTGCTCAGGCGACTCACTTGTGGTCCTTGTGTGTCGAGGAGCAGTTCTACCTGCTCTGGCCACTCCTCGTCCTCTATGTTCCCGCGCGCTGGACCGCCTGGGTTGCGGTGAGCCTGGTGGCGTTCAGTTTCGGGTACGAGGGAATCGGCACACTCCAGGGCCGCAGCTTCGAGGAGACGCATCTGGTGCTCCAGGGCTGCATGGACGCCCTTGGGCTTGGTGCTCTGCTCGCGATCTGTGCGCACAAGGACGGGGTGAGCGGGCGCTCGGCCGAGATCCTTTCCTTCTCCTCGGCGGTTATTGGAGCGCCCCTCTTCTTTTTCGCCCAGGGATTTCGTTACCAGGTCGGCCTGCCTGCCACGGAGCAAATCGCCTATCGCCTTCCCGGGGACATCGGCATGGCTCTCATCTCGACATCGCTTGTGTTCCTCGCGACCCAGACCGGCCCCGCGTCGGTCCGCCGGGTCCTCGAACTGGCGCCGCTTCGGTACATCGGGCGAATCAGCTACGGCATTTACCTGTTTCACCTATTCCTGATCGCCATTGGAAGAGAGGTGGAACGCCGCTACGGAATAGCGGTGCCCGACCGCGGACTCTCGATGTTCATGCTCTACAGCGCCATCTCCATCGTGGTGGCGACTATCTCCTGGTACGCGTTCGAGGCCCCGATCCATCGCCTGAAGGAACGATTCCCATACCCGCCGCGGGCCGCGGCCTCTTAAGACCGCTGTAATAAAGTCCAGTGTCCCTGCCTATGAGGACACTGCCCTTCGTTGCCGCGGCCGCGCTGCTCCTCGCCGCCTGTGGCGGTTCATCGAGGCCTTCGGCGCCCACGCCCACCAGCCGCAGCGTCACCTTTGTGGCCTTCCTCGATGAGAACCGGGACGGCGTTCTCGACGGCGCCGAGTTGATCCGCGTTCCCGGCGTCGAGGTCACGTTCGGAGTGGCCTCCGGGCGGAGTGCTGCACTCACCGGGGCGGTTTCCCTCGACGTGCTTCAAACCGCCCAAGCCCTTTCGGTGAATCCTGCCTCGCTCCCGCCCTACCACCGCGGTCCCGAGAGCCTAACCAAGGCTCCGCCCGCCTCCGGTTCATTCAATGTGCCGATCACATTGCCTCTCGGCGCGGGTGCTAGTGCCGGAGTGTTTCTGGCCTTTGGCGACAGCATCACCAATGGCCAACCCGCGGTGGGCGATGGCCAAGGTTATTCCGGAGAACTGGAACGGCGCCTCGCCGCGCATTTCGGCAAGGCGAGGGTCATCAACGATGGAGTTGACTCGTCGAATTCCGAGCGCGGCGACGATCGACTTTCGGACTCGCTTGCCGGAGGCCGCCCCGCCTTCACCCTGATCCAATACGGCACCAACGACTGGGCCGACTCTCGCTGCGCTCAAACGCCCTGCTTCACCATCGAGCGGCTGCGATCCATGGTGCGCAAGGTCAAGGCGCAGGGCGGTTTTGCGTTTGTCGGGACACTGCTTATGACGAATGTCGGCAACGACTTTCGCGCCTCGCCTCAGCGAAACTCCTGGGTGGTCGATCAGAATGCCAACATCCGCCTGATGGCGGCCGAGGAGGGTGCCGTCCTCGTGGACCTCCACGCGGCGTTTGAGAATTCGCCCCTGCAGTACTCGGAACTCTTCGCCGACTACATCCATCCCTCGGCCGCGGGTTACCAGCTGATCGCGGAGACCTGGTTCGAGGCCATCACAAAGGGACGTTGATGGCTCTGAAAGGAACGAACAAGCGCTTCGAGGAGAGGCTGAAACGGGGGATCACGCCCACCGACGGTTTGAATGCGATCTTCGCCACCGCCGCGGGCCTCCGTGGCGATGTCCATCCGGGCTGAACACGGCTCCGATTTTTTGTATAGTCCCAGGCGTTCGATGGGGTAGGGGCCTAACCTATAGAGCATGAGCCAGCCTGAATGATGCTTCCACGAGGATTCCTGGGATTCTCGCTGCTTTTATCCGCCGCCTGCGGGTCCGGGATGACGGCGCCCACGACGCCGTCCAACAACGCCCCAGCCCCCACTCCCACCCCAAAGCCGCTCAACGTGGTTCTGATCGTCACGGATGATCAGGATTCGATGAGTGCGAGGGACATGCCCTTGATGCAGTCCCTCATCGCATCGCAGGGTGTGACCTTCCAAAACGCCATCGCCACGACGCCCCTGTGCGGCCCGTCGCGGGCCACTCTGATGTCGGGCCGCTACGCGCACACCCACGGCGTTCGCTCCAATCAGGCCCCCCTTGGCGGATATGCGATCTACCGCGACAGAGGGATGGAGGCCGATTCCCTCCCGGTGTGGCTAAAGGCCGCGGGCTACCGGACCGCCTACCTTGGCAAATACACGAACGGCTACGGCCCGGGCTGGAGGTCCAGTCCGCCCGGCTGGGACGACTGGCTGGCCTTCACCGAGCCGCAGGCCTACGTGAACTTCACGTACAACGAGAATGGCGGCGACAAGAACGCGCCCTCGGGCGAGTATCAGACCGACTTCCTCACCACGAAGGCCCTTGAATATCTCCGCAAGACCGAGGACAAGGACGATCAGCCGTTCTTCATGGTTGTCATGCCCTACGCCCCTCATAACGACGCGCGTCCGGCCTCCCGCCACTCGTCGATGTTCGGTTCCCGCGGCGCCCCTCGCACGCCTTCGTTCGACGAAGCGGATGTGAGCGACAAACCGCGGCACATCAAGCGCATCCCCCGGTACACCTCGGCCATTGTGAACGCGGTCGACAGCGAGTACCGCAACGGGCTTCGCGCGATTCAGTCGGTCGACGAGATGATCGAGAAGGTGGTGCAGGCCCTCACCGCGCAGGGCGAGCTCGACAACACTGCGATCGTCTTCATGTCTGACAACGGCATCTCCGCGGGCGCCCACCGCTTCTGGGATAAGACCGCGCCGTACGCGGAGTCTCTCGACATCCCCATGTACATTCGAGTGCCCGGAGGCAGCAAGGGCGTCACCTTGCCGCACCTCGTGGGCAACGTCGACATTCCGGCGACCGTGCTCGATTGGGCGCGGGTTCCGCCCACGTCCGCGGTCGAGGGCCGTTCGCTCACTCCGCTTCTCACGGGACAGCCGATCGCGATCAGCGCCTGGCGGAGCGAGATGCTGATCGAGTACTGGGACAGTTCGAACCCCAACACGACCTTCATGCCGACCTACCAGGGCATCCGTGTGGAGGATGGCGTCAGTTCGGCCCTCTTCGTTCAGCACATCACCGACGAAGAAGAGTTCTACGACCTCAAGAAGGATCCGTTTCAGCTCGACAGCGCAGTGGAGGCAAACGCCCAGATGGTCGGAAGGCTGCGGGAACGCATCAAAACGCTTGCGGCCTGCGCCGGGGCCAGCTGCAGATAGCGCCCTGAGGCCGCTCGGCCTCTAGCGGAACTGCGCGATGCGCTTGTCGAGCTGGGTCACGATCTCGGGCTGGAATCTTCGCAGTGAATTGAGTTCGCTTGGGTCGGCCTCGATGTCATAGAGCACGGGAACGGAGTCGCGAAAACCCGGCCGGACGTACTTCCACTTGCCGGAGCGGACCGCCGCCAGATCGCTGTTGATGAAGAAGAACAGTTCGCGTCGGCCGCCGATCCCCGGTCCAGGCATCTGCTCGACCTCGCCCGTGAGGAGCTTCGTGATGTCGATCCCGTCGTAGTCGCGCGGCGGCAGCCCCACTCCGGCAAGCGCCGCGAACGTAGGGAAGAGATCCAGGCTCGATGCCGCGTCCTTGATCACGCGTCCGGCGGGGATCCGGCCCGGCTGCCAGACGATCGCGGGCACCCGGATGCCGCCCTCATTCACGTTGCCCTTGCCGTAGGTGAAGGGCCCAGGCGACCCCGCGGCGATCGGCCCGTTGTCGCTCAGGAACACCACGATGGCGTTTTTGTCGCGGCCGGTTTCCTTCATGGTGCGCATGACCTCACCTACCGACCAGTCGAGTTCCTGCACCGCGTCTCCGTAGTCACCCGTTGCCGAGCGGCCGATGAAGCCAGGGGAGGAATAGTTCGGAAAGTGAGGAGAGTGGTGAGCCAGGTAGAGGAGAAGCGGCCGTTCGCTCGAGGCCTTCTTGATAACCGCGACGGCCTCATCGGTCAGGCGCTTGGCGAGCAGGTCCATCCCGGGGAAATCGGTGGTGATCTGTTCCCCCGAGACGAACTGCGTGGCGGGAGGCGAACTCATCATTCCGTAGAAAGTATCGAATCCATGCCGCAGGGGCAGGTCGGGGACGGCCGCTCCGAGGTGCCACTTGCCGACCGCCGCAGCTTGATAGCCCTGAGTCTTCAGGAGCTTCGCGATGGTGATTTCGCTCGTGCGCATCGTAGTGGAGTCGTTCCATTTGACCCCGTTGCGCACGCCATATCGTCCGGTGAGCAGGGCGGCTCGTGAAGGAGCGCAAACCGGCGAAGGCACGTACATCGCGTCGAAACGCGCGCCCTCGGCGGCCAGCCGATCGATGTTCGGTGTGCGTATGGCCTGGTGTCCGTAGACCGAGAGATCGCCCCAGCCCATGTCGTCGGCGAGGATCACGACCACGTCGGGCGGGCCCGGACGGGGGGTCGGCGTGGGCGACGAGAGAGGCGGAGCTGAGATGGCAGGGCTCGAGGGCGCAGACGGACCTCCGCACGACGCGAGGAGGAGGACCGCCAAGGCCCCTGCCGGCATCAAGCCGCGAAGGGTCCAAGTAGTCATTTTCTAGGGGAGACAAGAGTGTATTGCAACTCAGCGAGAGGTGCGAGTCGCTATGATCCCAAGCATCATGAGTGAAGACGACGCGCCGAAAAGCTCCTTTGAACTGGCTATGGCGCGCTTGCGCAAGAAGGACGCGGAGAGTGGCGACAGCATCCGCGAGCTGTCCGCCGAGCAGAAGGAAGAGATCGCCGAGATCCGGAGGGTGTACGACGCGAAGATGGCGGAGGTCGACATCATGAAGCGCCCCAAACTCCCTCCCGGCCTTCCCGAGGAATTGCGCGAACAGGTGGATCTGCTGAACGAGCAGTATCTGCGCGAGCGCGACATTCTTGCCGCCGAACGCGACGCGAAGATCGAAGCCGTAAGAAGCCGCGCGCCCAGAGGCTGATTTGAAGCGGCTTCTGGCGCCGCTCGCCTTGAGCGCTATCTCGGTGCTCGTGTTTCTCGTCGTGGCCGAAGGAGTCGCCCGGCTCAAGGGCGTCAGCGTAGGGACGGTTCAAATCAACCGCGGCGTGGTCCGAACGAGCCCCAACCCGAAGCTCGGGTTTGAGCTCCGTCCGAACTCTTTCGTCGCCTCCGAGGTCGACTACCGCATTAACGGCGATGGCTACCGCGCAGCGAGCGCGGGTGAGCCGCGTAAGGGCGTCCGCCGCATCGCGGTGTTCGGAGACTCCATCGTCTTCGGCTACTGGGTGGCTGAAGGCGACGCGTTTCCGGCTCAGCTTGGATCGATCCTGGGCCCGAGCGTTGAGACACTGAACCTGGGAGTGCCCGGCTACAACCTCGACCAGGAGGTGGAGAACCTCCGCGGTCGGCTCGACGCGCTCAAACCCGACGTGGTTCTCTTTGGTTTTTGCCTGAACGACCTCGAGGGGTTGCTCAGCTTCGAATATGGACTCACGCAGGCCAGGCGCGAAGCACGGAGCGGCCCGAGGCGCGCGCTCGAGTCGCTCCTGTCCATCTCCCGCTTCGCCGCCTGGATCGAATATCGGCTCACCGAACGCGAGGCGCGCGCACAGTTCGCCCGGGCCCGCAATCCCCTTGGAGGCCAGCTCTACGAGGCGACCTCCGAAGCGCTCGACGCTCACCTGGACGCCAGTCTTGGAGCCCTCGCCGGGATATTGAAGCCTCGGGGAATCAAGGCCGCGGTCGCCATCTTTCCCGTCCTTGGGAACCGCTTCGAGAATTACCCCTACCGGGACCTCCACGCGCGCATCATTGCCGCGGCTTCGCGGGCCGGCATTCTCGCGATCGATTTGCTCCCGTGTTTCGAGCCTTATCCGTTCGCGGAGGTGCGCGTCGATGTGGTTCACCCGAACCCTTTGGGTCATCGAATCGCCGCCCACGCGGCCGCCGATGGCCTGTGGGATCACCTCTTCCCGGGGCAGGCGAAGCCTGAGCCACTTCAGCGTTCCTGCAGGGCGTACCGCGCGGCGGACTTTCCAGTCGTTCGAGGCTACTGAGCGATCGACGGTCTGCTTGTCGCAACCTTCATCGCGATGAGCGTCATGTCGTCGTGCTGTCTGGCTCCCGCCGCGAAGGTGTCGGCGGCGGTCATGATGTTTGCAGGCCGAAAGCCAGGTCCGCGTAGCCTCGGAGCGGGCGCCCTTCAATGCTCACGACACGGTCAGAGACCGCAAGACCGGCC
>JAYUUU010000249.1:0-8025 GCA_043754395.1 Vicinamibacteria bacterium | reverse complement strand
GGGCCTGGCCATGCTGACCGTGCGCTTCACCCGCCTTCACCGGCTCACCCTTACGAAGGGCTTCATCGTACGCGGCGGCACTCCTGCTCGCGGTCGTTTCACTGGAACGGCAGGCGAGTCCAAGGCTGAGCGGTGCAAGCAGCGCGAGGACCCTGGCGGCGGCCATGGGTGCGGGGGGTCGAGTCTTCATCATTGTCGCTCCTCGTGAACTCTCGAGTGATCAGTTGATAGAGCTAGTCGTCGGTCCTTGCAGGTGCAGTTCAGACAACCGTGCTCGGTGCAGGCGCCGCAGAACTCCTGAAGGCGTTTTCGCAGGGCGGCTCGCGCACGATGCAGCCGGACACCGACGTTGTTCGAGGTGATGCCAGCCTCCACGGCAAAGTCAGCAGCCGATGTCTCTTCCAGATCGACCCGGCGCAGGACATCGGCATACTCCGGCTTGAGCGAGTTCACCACGCCCTTCACACACTCGCAGACCGCCTCTTCCAGATGGGGGTCTAGGCCTTGCTCGGGGCCCTGACCGAGAATGATGCTTTTCAAGGCGCGTGCCTGCGCGCCCTGCCTTCGATAGTGGTCCACGACCGAGTTTCGAAGCAACTGATAGAACCAGGGCACGACGCGCTCATGGTCCCGCACCAAAGCGCCCTTCTCGATGCTCTTCAACAGGGCCCCTTGAAGGATCTCCTCGGCGATGTCGCGACTGCCGACGCGTCGCGCGAGGAAAGCCACGAAACGCCTCCGATCTGCCATGAGGGCTTCCGCGATCGCGCCACTCGACCGAGGCCCATTCACGAGAGCCCCGACATCCCGACTTACTTTGCGGGGGTGGGCGTCGCGGCCGGCCGCCTTCGGCTGGACGTGTGCGAGTGGCGTATGCGCCATGCGCCGTCATCTCCCTTCAACAGAATCAGCGTCTCGAGTCCGCCCGCGTCGACCTCGCGATCCTTCATGCGGGCCTTGAGCCCATACTCCGAAGTCACATAGGCGGTTCGCTTGTCGGCGCCGAGCACGTGCGACACGATGTCTGTGTGGACGAAAGAAACGGTGGTGAACTCCGTCATCTCGGGGCCAAGGTGATGATCGCGATAGTCGGCCCATCCGCGGTTGACTCCTCCGCCTTCGAAGATCGTGACGTCCGGGTGGTAGAAGGCGGCCAGACGGTCCATGCTCTTGGCATTGAATGCTGCGTCATAGTCAGCCAGGAAGCGAGTGATGTCGGCGGCGTCGTCCGCGGCCCAGACCGGTCCGGCCGCGCACAGCACCAGGGTCAGAAGTAGCGCAATCTGTTTCTTCATAAGTTTTCGGTCGATTGAAGGGGGGGGCTTAGTGCTTTTCGTGCTTGGCCGCGGGTGCGGCAGCAGCGCCGATCATCACCTCAGTCACGGACTTCTTCCCGTCCTTCTCAACCACTGAAAGGACCACGCGGGTTCCGACCGCCACATCCTTGGCCGCGGCCACCATCTTGTCCTTCTTGAAGGCGGTTTTCGCGGTCAGGGCGAGAGACTTCTTCTTCCCCTCGGGAGTGGTGACCTCGATCAGATCGGCAGTGATGGAAACGACCGTTCCCATGACCTTGTGGGCATGACCCTCGTGGGCGAAGGCGGTGAACGAAGTGGAAACGGCCAGGAACAGCACGGCGGCAATCAGTTTTTTCATGGCCAGGCTCTCCGCTTCTGAAAAATGGTTCTTGCTCTGGGATTCGAGTTCGAGCGTCAAGACTAGATCATGAAGATTAGAGAGACGTTAGGCAGGCGGCGGAGGTGTCTCGGCCCGGGTTTCATGCCCCTGCTCGTCAAGCGCTGCGCCGACCTTCGCGAGAGGCTTGACTCGTCTGTTAACGCCCCAGAACCACGTCAATTCCCGACAGCACAAGCTCCATCTTCGCAGCCGAAAGCCTTCCCGCCCGATCGGCCAGAACCGACTTGTCCAGGGCGATGATCTGGGAGACGTTCGCCACCGAATCTTTGGGAAGCCCAGTCATTCTGGACGTGAGTAGGACATTGCCGGGAGCGTCGGCCCAACGCAAATTGCTGGTAAGCGGCACACAAACCGTCGTGGCGATCCGGCTCCGGTTCAGGGCCTCGCCTTGAACGACGACAACCGGGCGACGAAATCCCGGACCCGAGTCCGACGGTTCGGGCAGGTCCGCCCACCAGACATCGCCCTGGGAGATCACCACTCGCTCCGCTTCAGCACGCGTTTCGCGGCGGCGGCTAGGAACGGCTCCACGGGCTCTCTGGCCGCGTCACAAACGCGGTTCATCGCCTCGGTCACCTCATCCGGAGCATGACGCGACACGTACTCCCGTAACGCCCGGCTATAGACCTCGCTCCTGGATTGACGCATACGGCGTGCCCAACCCTCGGCCCTCTCGAAGATGTCGTCCGGAATGGAAACCGCCGTCTTCATACCAAAAGTATAACCGAGCAGTTGCGGATCAGTGAACACTTCCGCCACCGTCTCCGCAGCGCTTCTTGTACTTTCGCCCGCTCCCACAGCGGCACGGGTTGTTTCGGCCCACCTTCGGGCCGCCCCGGAGCGCCGGCCCAAGCGATCATTGATCAGTTTGAAAAGGCGCAGGAGATCGTCGGGAAGAACCCATCACGGCTCGGAGCCTGGCTTCCCAAACGATCGCCCAAAGCATCCAAGTCTCACCCCTGTCTCGATCGCGCCCGGCTGGCTCCCTTCGGGGTGTTCGGCAACAACTTGACGTCCTTGAGCGCCAGCAGCGTGGCATCCGCGGTCACGAGCGTGAGTTCGAACACCTGGGCCGTGGCCACCAGAAATCGATCGACCGGGTCGCGGTGTCGAGTCTTGAGACGTCGACTGGCAAGAGCCACTTCGCCGTTGAGCGGCGCTTCGACAACCGGGCCGCGCTCCAGCGCTTCGCGGATCCAGTTCTCGCCAGCGAGGTCCACCTCAAGTCGCTTGCGTTCGATCAGGAGCAACGCCTCCCAGATGCTCAGCGGCGACAGCCAGCGCTCGGTCTCGTCAGAGGAGAGGACTTCCGCGACCTTCCCTGACAGACGCTCGGGTTCGAGCAGGCTCCAAAGCCAGATGTGGGTGTCCAGCAGGAGCCTCACGAGAGCCCATTCCACTCAGCGGCATCTGAAACCGGAGTGACCAGATCTCCTCTCACCCGGCCGCGATCTTTCATGGCGCCCAACCAGCCAGGCCCCTGGGTCGGGGCCTGCGGGGGGACCACGTCGGCGAGCGGTTTTCCAAACCGCGTCACTCGCAGCGGGCGGCCGGTGCGGCGAACCCGATCCAGGGCGGCCAAGCATGTCGCCTTGAACTTCGAGACGGCGATCTGATCCATGAATGAATAGTACTATGGTCAGGAACCATGGTCCACTTGGAGCGAACGGCCGGTTGACCGAGGCCCGCATCGGGAAGCATCTCCGCCTATGGCGACTTTGCAAACCCGAGGCGCAGGCCCATGGGTGAATCCGGGGCGAGAAACCCGGCGATCGGGCGAACCAAGTGTTCCAGACCGTGCTCGCCTCGTTGCACAAAGGCTTTGTAGTGGACCTCTTCGAGAATCAGCCCTGCTGCGAATGCGCCAAGGCGCATTGAGGTCAGTTAGAACGCGAGGCTCACTGAACCTTCGCTTTCGAGAGTCGTACGGCGACAATCCCGGGTGGCATCGAACCAACCGGAGATAGGCTCATGAGGCGAGCCAGTTCTTCTTTCGTGAATGGATACGCCCCGATGCGCGGTGCGAGGATCATCACGGCGCCCTCGTTGCGCGGATCGTCAAGGGCCTCCGGTGTCAGCAGTTTCACGTGCTGCTCATAGCCCGCGTGCGGGAACAAGCCGCTTTGCACCAGCACCACGGGCTCCTTCGACACGCTCGCCAAGGCCCGTGGAACCGCGCTCACCTCCGTTCTCCAGGCGCGCAAGCTATAGCCCCGATGACCGCTTCCAACGAGAAGCGCGCCGATCAGAACGACGCTCGCGGAAACGATCTGCGCACGGCCTTCGCTGCTGGTCAGTCTGCGGGCGATCATGAGCGCGCCCAGCGAAGCCCCTATGACCAGAAAAGGGACGAGGACGATCGCGTAATAGATCCCGAAAGCACGGACCTGATCGTTCGCCGACGCGCCATAGATGAGGATGATCGGCACGACGCCAAGCGTCCATCGCCATCCGATCAGGGGTAGAAAGAGGTGGGGCCGGAGCGTGCCCCAGACCCCCGAGGTCATCGCGCCCTCCAGAACCCGCCACGGATGCAGCGCCATGCCGATCAGCGCCATGAATGGCGTCGCGCCATAGTTCGCCCAGAAGTTGGAGTAGCTTGGAGAGTTGCTTCCCGTCAGCCAGGGCACCACGTAGCTGTAGTAGACGGCGAGATTCAAGAGTGCTGCGGCGTTGGGCCACAGGAGAAACAGGCGCCGGTCCGACCACGTCATGGCCATGAATCGGTGAAGCCCCAATGCCAATGTCACCGCGAATATCGGCAGGCAGGCGTCCTCCTTGACCAGGACGCACGCAAGGGTCGCGACGAGAAAGGATTTTCGGCTGCCACGCAGGCCGGCGGCGATCATCCATGGGACGAACCAGGCGTAAAGGATCTCCGGGTGGAAGCCGTAGTTCAACGCGCGAGCGGTGTTGTCGTTCAGGACGAAGGCGAGCGCCGTGCCACACGCGAGCAAGCCTCCAGAACCCATTCGCAGCATGATTCGCAGCACGAAGAAAGCGCCCGCAGCGACCGCAAGGGCCGAAATCCCGTGGAGCCACAGAGGGGTTGGGGCGATCGAGTAGAGCGAGCAAACCGGCAGCATGGCCCAATAAGCGTGGTCCGCGAGCTCACTCCGATTTGAGTAACCGGGCGTGTCGGAATTCTCGACGAACAAGGGTCTGCCGTGAACGGTCTGGAAGCAAGGCCGGTCGAAATAGACAGTGAAATCGACCGCGTTGATTTGTGCGGATTGAAAACGCGTGAGCACGTACCAGCACAGCGCCAACCCGATGATCACAGACCCGGACCAAACGAAACGGACGGAAGGCTGCCATTCCAGCGCACGACGTCCAGCCTCACGCCATCGCCAAGGTCGCAACACCAGACCGGCGAGGACGATGGCGGGTACCAGTACCGCCGGCAGCCGCACGACCCGCGGAAAGCCGACGAGGGGCGCAGCTATGAGGATCAGAACCGCTGCGAGCGAGATCACCGAGAGTGAAACGCGCTCGGCCGAAGTTGGCGTGAACATGCCAAGCACCAAGGAAATGTGCGGCATACAACCCTCCTTAGGTGGATCTTCCAACCGGAGAGGGAGCGGCCCGACTACCCTCGATACCTGCTGCGGGGACATGGCCCCACAGCACCCTGCGAACGCCCGACGTCCGGGCGCTTGCTCGGCGAAAGTATCTCCCAAACTGCCGAGCCGCCATAACCAGGGCCATATCGGGCGAGACCAGCGTGACATCGACAGCCTGATAGACCAGCCCCCCGAATATCGAAAAACCCAGAAGCGCCGCCACCGTGAACGCGAGAACGACGCGGGAAGCACTCATGGGTTATTCCTCTCCTTGTCGAAGGGTCGACCGGACACACGCTACACTTCGCAGAATAGGCTACAGCGTGACGACCAAAACCGCCGCGCGATCCGTTTCGGTTTTTCTGGCCCTGACGTCGCTCCTCGGTTTCGCGGCAAGCGTCTTGGCCCAGCCCCCGCTCGAAGACTTCGTAGCCCTGGCCTCGAAGGACGAAAAGCTATCGAACGCGGCAGCGGCGCGGCTCGCGATGGTTTGGACGAACGCCTACGCCGCCATGGTGCTTGATCTGGCGCGCTTCTTTCGGCCCGCAAGGCCTCTCGGCGCGTCGACGGAGGGAGGCGACGAGGGCCTGGGTCAGGTGGACGACACCCAGGCGGCCGCTGCGGCGAACCGAGGCGCGCGCGACGCTCCGATCGAAGGCTTGCGCCAAACGCCCGAGTCGCTGGTCCGTGGACGCCTGATGCGGTTCCTTGCAAAGCAGACTGGAAAGAAGTTCGGCGACAATTTGAAGTTGTGGCGGAAGTGGTCGTGGACGCTGCCCTACGAGCCTCACCCCGGCTTTGCGTCGTTCAAGGCACGCCTCTATGCCAACGTCGATCCGCGCATGGCCGCTTTCTTCGAATCGGCCCAAACGCCGCGAATCCGGCTCGACGAGATCGACTGGGGCGGCGTGGGCGTGAACGGAATTCCTCCTCTCGATCACCCCAAGACGGTGGCCGCTTCCGGCGCCAGCTTCATGGGAGACAAGCACATCGTCTTCGGCCTGGTCGCAAACGGCGAAGCCCGCGCGTATCCCAAACGCATCCTGGCCTGGCATGAGCTGGCGCTGGACACGCTGGGCGGTGTGAGGCTCGCCATCGTCTACTGCACGCTGTGCGGCACTGTGATTCCATACGAGACTTCGGCCGGGGGTCGCACTTTTACACTCGGAACCAGCGGGCTGCTCTATCGGTCCAACAAACTGATGTTCGACACGGAAACGAAGTCGCTGTGGTCCACCCTCGAAGGTCGGCCGGTTGTGGGTCCGCTCGCCGGCGCCGACGTCGCGCTGAAGTACAGGCCGGTGGTGACAACCACGTGGAAAGAATGGCGGACCCTTCACCCGGACACGACTGTGGTTTCTCTCGACACCGGCCACCAGCGTGACTACAACGAGGGCGCCGCGTACCGCGAGTACTTCTCGCACGACAATCTCATGTTTGAGGTGCCGTCTGAGGATACGCGGCTGAAGCGAAAAACTGAGGTTGTCACGTTCTTCGCCGGCTCCGACCGATCCCTGACCCCGGTTGCGATTGACACTGCCCTTTTGAAGAAGAATCCGGTGCATCTCTTCGATGCGGCGAGTTCGGGCTACGTGGCTCTTACCACGACGGGTGGCGCCAATCGGGTCTACAAGGCCGGGCTCACTCGCTTCGTCCGCCTCGCCGATAGCGAGGTCGTCGATGACACAGGACAGGCGTGGAGGATCACGGAGGAGAGTCTTGACGGGCCGGGCGGAGAGACACGACCGCGGGAACCGGCGCGGCGCACCTTCTGGTTCGCCTGGTTTGCGCAGTTTCCGGACACCATCCTACTCAAGTAGGCGCAGCGCGCCGGCCCCGCTACTGTCGTTCGAACGTGCGCACCAGATCGTTTTGCGGTCCTTGCTGGCGCGAGTGACATTCAATGCAGGCCCCGCCCCGGGCATTGACCGAATAGATCAGCGAACCGTCGAGCCGGAATTCCGCCCACTGCCACCCGGCGCCGGATGTGGCTCCATCGGTCCGCCTCATAACCGCCAGAATCGTTGGGGAGTTCCCAAGCACTTCCTTGACAATCACCGAGCCGTTTCGGAATCGGCTGCCCGACGGCAGCTTGCCGTTGGTCAGCGACTGAATCGCAGGCGTGTTCAATCGCACCCGTGCCCGCGGATGGGCGCCCGCCCCGTCGAGGCGCCCCGATGAGATCTCGTCAGTGCCCGGGAAGAGCTGGTAGGACTGGTAAGGCTCCTCTCGCGAGATCAGCTGGAAAAGCCCCTCGTCGTCCGAGAAGGTGTTGGGAGTCGGACTGGGCGTCGTCGTCGGGGTGGCAAGGGGCGTTGGAGTGGGCGCAGGGGTCGGCTGGGGCGTCGCCGGAACCTGACTGGTCGGCGTCATTGGAGCGCCGCTGTCGCTGCAACTTAACGGGACCAGGGCAAGAGCAACGGCGAGGGTTGTGGATCTGCGCATTGGGAGACTCTTCAAGTGCTCTCTTGGATGCGTCGAGCGATCACAAGGTTTCGGGGTTCATAGAAAGGTCACGATTTCGTCGAGCGACTCCTTGGTGATCCTCGGCACTGAACCTGGTTCCGTCTCCCGTCACCCCGTGGTTTTGGGCGAATATGACGATGAGATACGGGGCCTCCTCGGAGAGGGGCGTGAAGGAGGGGCTCACCATTTCGCGAACCTGGCGGAACCGCTGTGGCCCCGCACCCGCGACCGCGGCGGTGATGGGAGGCCCATCGAGCGGACTTGCGAGAGAACGGCGCGTCTTCGGGGCATCGGGGGG
>JAYUUU010000248.1:0-2284 GCA_043754395.1 Vicinamibacteria bacterium | reverse complement strand
CTCGAACATCCAGGCTCTCGAAAGCGACACGTTCGCGAAGGAGCGTCTCGGACGGAGTTCAAAGGTCGGTGTGGTCGATCGGTCCCGGCTCAATGTGTGCGGGAGTTCGATCGCGATCGGTCATCCCTTCGGAGCCACCGGCGCTCGTATCACCGGCAGTCTCGGTCACGAGATGACCCGGCGGAACTCAAAGTTCGGCCTGATCTCGGTGTGCGCGCAGGGCGGCATGGGTTTCGCGATGGTCCTCGAACGCTAATAGCAGACAGTGCCCCCCCCGCTTCCTCTCACTGGACTTCGCGTTCTCGACCTTTCGAGGCACCTGCCCGGGCCCTACGTAACCGCGGCACTCGCTGACCTCGGCGCTACCGTGGTCAAGATCGAAGAGAGAGAGTTCGGCGATCCCACGCGGGGCATGGCCCCCGCGGTGAGCGATGGATCGGACAGTGCGCTTCATGCCTGGCTCAATCGGGGCAAGCAGAGCGTCGCCCTCGATCTGAAGTCGAAGGAGGGCCTGGCCATCGTGAAGTCCCTCGCCGCGAAAAGCGATGTGCTGGTCGAGAGTTTCCGGCCCGGCGTCATGCATCGTCTCGGCCTCAACCCTGCCCGGCTCCGCCGCAACGCACCCAAGCTCCTGTGCGTCAGCCTTTCCGGCTATGGCGCTACCGGCCCCCGGTCGCGTCGCGCCACTCACGATCTCAACATCGCGGGGGAAGTGGGCCTTCTAAGCGGCGGCGCTTCCATGTCCCCCGGTCTTGTGGCCGACACCGCCGCGGGCCTGCTCACTCTTGTCGCGATCCTCGCGAAACTGAAGAACCACGGTCGCCGCGACTACAAGGGAGGCGTTATCGACCTTTCGATCATGGACGGCGCGCTCGCTCTGATCTCAGCTCCGCTGGTTCGATCCCTTTCAGCACCCGACCAGGAGCACGACGAACTCTGGGGCACCCACGCTTGTTATCGGACGTATGAGTGCGCGGATGGTCAGAGGCTCGCGGTCGGAGCGCTCGAGCCGCAATTCTGGCGATCGATTTGCCAGGCCCTCAGTTTCCCCGACCACGCTCGGGCTCAATGGTCAAAGAAGAAACAGCCCGAGATGGCCGCTGACTTCGAGCGCGCCTTCAAGTCGAAGACACGCGAAGCGTGGCTCGCGGTCCTCCAGCCCCTCGATGCCTGCGTGACCCCGGTGCAGGGCATGAAGGAAGTCCTGGCCGACCCGCAGATCCGCGCTCGGCACGCCTTTGCGCCCCAGAAGACCGCGAGAGGTACCTTCCTCTCACCCACGTTCCTGCCCGCCATCACCGGCCGCAAACGCCCCCGGGCCCCCCGGCACGGCGAACACACGCGGGCCGTTCTTCGTTCGCTGGGCCTTTCGAAAACGCGCATCGACACCTTGCGCGACACAGGAGTGATTCAATGACCGGGAGCCTCACCACCCACAGTCGCGACGATGGCGTTCTGGTCGTTTCTCTCGACGTGGCCTCGGAGAAACTCAACGTTCTCTCGCTCGGGCTGCTCGACGAGTTCGAGACCGTCTTCTCTCAGATCGAAAAGGACGCCACTCTTCGTGGCGTCGTCATCTTGAGCGGCAAGGCCGAGGGCTTCATCGCCGGCGCCGACATCAAACAGTTCGTCGCGGTGACCACCGCGGCCGAGGCGGCGGCGCTCGCGGGCAAGGGACATGCTCTGCTCAATCGCATCGAAGGCTCGAAGATTCCGTTCGTGGCCGCGATCAATGGCATTTGCCTGGGTGGAGGAACCGAACTTTCCCTCGCCTGCGCGGGGCGCGTGGCGAGTGACGATCCGAAAACGGCCATCGGTCTACCCGAGGTTCAACTTGGACTGGTTCCCGGCATGGGTGGAACGCAGCGTCTGCCGCGGCTCGTCGGCCTCGCTCTCGGCCTCGACATGATCCTGAGCGCGCGAAATCTCAAGGCGACCAAGGCGCTCCGCGCCGGTCTTGTCGACGAGGTCGTGCCTCGCGCCATTCTCGAGGATCGCGCCGCGGCTCTCGCCTTGGCCATCGCGGCTGGAAAGACGCCTGAGCGTCCAGGCATCAAGATGATGGAGAAGCTCGCGCGACCCATCATTTTCTCGAAGGCGCGGTCCACGGTCATGGCGAAGACGGGCGGACACTACCCGGCTCCCTTGCGCGCCATCGAGGTCATCAAAGACGGCACCGCGACCTCGCTTGCTGCCGGTATTGACCTCGAGAAACAGGCGTTTGGAGAACTGCTCGTGGGCGATGTGTCTCGCGCGCTGGTGAACGTCTTCTTCGCCACCCAGG
>JAYUUU010000247.1:0-5502 GCA_043754395.1 Vicinamibacteria bacterium | reverse complement strand
CTTTGCGAGGTGGATGCGGGGCGCTTCGACGTCGCTTATTGCATCGGCGTCCTCCACCACCTCAAGGAGCCCGAGCGTGGCTTCCAATCGCTCCTGCGGCACACCCGCCCCGGCGGCCGTTTCCATGCGTGGGTTTATGGCCGTGAAGGGAATGGCGTTGTTCTGGCCCTCGTGGAGCCGCTCCGCAGGGTCGCCTCGCGCCTGCCGTGGTGGCTCACGAAGTATCTGGTCGCGGCCCCCGCGGTGATGCCCTATTTTGTCTGGGCGAAGCTCAGCGAGAATGCGGCCTCGCTCCTGCCGGGCCTTCGAGGCGCCCTCAACCGACTGCCTCTTGCGGATTACACACGCTGGATCGCGGTTCGAGAATTCTGGTTCTTTCATCACGTGGCCTTCGACCAACTCGTCACTCCGCAGACCCGCTACTTCTCCGAGGCTGAGGTTCGAGCACTCCTCGCAGACCCAAGGATCGACCCGGGCTCGACGTATGTGATCCGCAGAAACGGGAATTCGTGGAAGTTCGGCGGCCGCATTCGAGAGGAAAGCCAGTGAAGACCGGCTTCGATCTGTCCGTCGTCGTCCCTTGCTTCAATGAGGAAGCCAATCTCGAGAAGCTCGTCGCGCGGATTCACGAGACGATGACCATGGCGAACATCGCTACCGAGGTCGTTCTCGTAGACGACTGCAGCCGGGACCGAACCCGGAAGATCATCGAAGGTCTCTCGGCGCAGCATCCATTCGTCACCGGCGTCTTCCACGAACGCAACCAGGGCATCGCGGGCGGTTGGCGGAGCGGCCTCGCGGCCGCGTGCGCTCCGGCCATCGCCATCATGGACGCCGACCTTCAGTACGCGCCCGAAGATCTGCCCCGGCTCTATCGGATCTGGCAGCGGGAGAAGCCCGATGTGGTTCAAGGCTGGCGGATCGCGCATAACTTCAAGGCCACGTACCGCTACCTCCTGAGCCTCGGCTTCAGTTTTCTCCTGAACAAGCTTTTCGGAACGAACCTCAAGGACATCAAGTCCGGCTTCCTGTGCACGTCCCGGGACATCTTCAAGGACATGCTGGAGACCAAGCACACATACGTGTTCCCGCAGCACTTCATCGTGATCAACGCGGCCGCCAAGGGCTATTCGATCCGGCAGGAACCCGTGCTCTTCTGGAACCGGGAGGCCGGAGAGTCCTTCATCACTTCCCCGTTTCGGTTCGGCATGAGGTCCCTGATCGATCTCCCGCACGCTTTCGTCGAATTCCGGCTGAATCGGCGCAAGGGCAGATAGCCATGTGCGGCATCGCCGGTTCGTACGGACCCGCTGACATCCGGCGGATGACCGCCACCCTCACCCATCGTGGTCCGGACGACGAGGGGTTTTATTCGAGCGGTCCGGTGCAGTTTGGCGCGCGGCGGCTCTCGATCATCGATCTCACCACCGGGCACCAGCCGCTCGCAACCGCGGACGGCTCGCACTGGATCACCTACAACGGCGAGCTCTTCAACTATCTCGAAGTGCGCGCCGACCTCGAGCGCGAGGGCTTCCAGTTCAAGACCACGAGCGACACCGAGGTGGTGGTCACTGCGTACAAGGCCTGGGGCACACGATGTCTCGACCGTTTCATCGGCATGTTCGCCTTCGCGATATGGGACGGCCACGAGATCTTCATCGCGCGCGATCGGCTGGGCGAAAAACCCCTTTTTTACTGGAATCAGGGGGGTCGCTTCCTCTTCGCGTCCGAGATCAAGGCGCTTCTCGTCGAAGTGACTCCGGAGTCGGCGCTCGACGACCGTTTTCCGGTGCTCGAGGCGGTGCTCGAACCGGACACTCTTTTCCGCGGCATTCGGGCTCTCGAGCCCGGCTGCCATCTGGTCTTCGACGGAAGCTCGGTCAAGGTTGAACGCTACTGGTCGATTCCCGAGGGGCCGATCGACACGCGGAGCGCCTCGGATCTGACCGAAGAGTTGCTGTGGCTACTCAAAGACTCGGTCCGCCTGCGTCTCCGCAGCGATGTTCCAGTCGGTTTGTTTCTCTCCGGCGGACTCGACTCTTCCCTTCTCGCCGGACTCGCCCGCCCTCAGAAGACGTTCACTTGTCACTTGCCATATGGACCCGCCTACGACGAACTGTCCCACGCGCGCACCATGGCCGACGCGATCGGTTGCGAAATGCACACGGCGACCGTGGGCCCCGAAGACTTCCGCCGCGATTTCCCCAAGGTGATCTGGCATCTCGAGCAGCCCATCGCCACCACGTCGAGCATCGCGGAGTTCGCACTGGCCCGCCTCGCCCGCCAACATGTGAAGGTCGCGATCGGGGGACAAGGCGCCGATGAAGCCTTCGGAGGCTACGTTCGCTATGCCCTCCTCGCCGAGGAAGAACGACTCGGCGCGTCTCCGCTTTTCAAGGAATACCATCCTCTCGCGCGGTTGTTGTGGGGGCCGCAAGTGTTCGGCGCGCAGGCCGATCGTTATTTCAGACTGATCCAGCGAGGGGTTGGATCCACCGCCCCGCTCGAGGAAGCCCGGCGGATCTTCGACCGCAAGGGGAGCCTGGTCGATCGGATGGGTGCCGTCGACTTCAGGATGACGTTCCCGTCTCTCATCACGATGAACGATCGGGCCGCGGCTGCGTTCGGTGTCGAGAACCGCACTCCCCTGCTCGACCATCGGCTCATTGAGTTCGCGTTCCGGTTGCCGCCTGAGCTCAAACTCCACGCGGGGCAAACCAAAATCCTGCTCCGGCGCGCGTCCCGCGGCATCGTCCCCGACGCGATCATCGACCGGCCGGACAAGAAGGGCCTTGGCGTGCCGGTGGGCCGCTGGCTGCAGAACGAACTCAAGGACTGGGCGACGGATTTGTCCGAATCGCTGGCGCGGCGCGGTGTCACTCTGGCGGCATCCGAGGACCGAGGTGAGTTCGATCGGACACTCTTCACCAAAGTGAGTCTCGAACTCTGGTTCCGCACATTCATCGACAATCGAGGCGTCGGGCCCATCTCCGGGAATTCTTGAGGCAATAACAATGATGCTCCTCCGAAACGCGGTTCTCGGAACACTTCTGCTCGTGGCCAGCGTGCCGGTCCAGGCCGCCACTCCGACCGCGACGATGCCTCCGAAGCTTCCATCGCTGCGCGAACAGGACACGATCCGCCAGGAATGGCTGAAGCTGCGCCTCGACCGAGTTCTGCCCACTCTCATGCGCCGTCACGGCGTCTCGATGTGGCTGGTGATCAACCGCGAGTACAACGAAGATCCGGTGTTCCGTTCGCTCATCTCGCCTTCGGTGATGTTCGCGCGCCGTCGGACCATCCTGGTTTTCTTCGACCGGGGCGGCGACAAGGGAATCGAGCGTCTGGCTCTGGGCGGAGGCACGAATGGCGGTCTCTATGAAATGTACCGCGATCCTGACAACGCGGGACGCGAGATCATGGGCGACTCGCAGTGGCAGACCCTGCGAAAGGTGATCGAGCAGAGGAAGCCGAGCACCATCGCGATCAACGTGTCTCACACCCACGCTTTTTCGGACGGCCTTTCCGCGGGTGAGCGCGAACAGCTCGAGTCGGCCCTGGGTCCCTGGACTTCGAAACTCGTGCGCGCGGAGAACCTGCCCCTCGAATACATCTCCGTGCGTCTGCCGGAGATGGAGCCTCACTACGTCGCGATGATGAAGACCGTCCACGCTCTCATCGCACGCGCTTTCTCGAATGAAGTCATCACTCCCGCGAAGACCACCACCAAGGATGTCGAATGGTGGCTGCGACAATCGGTCAACGACCTCGGACTCGGCGAGTGGTTCCCGCCGACCGTCTCCGTGCAGCGCCCCGAGCGCCAGGCCACGGAGTTCGCGGCGACGGCGCGTCCCGCGGCCGAGGTGATCCAGCGCGGTGATCATCTTCACGTCGACTTCGGCATCTACGCCATGGGTCTCGCCACCGACACTCAGCACGTCGGCTACGTTCTCAAGGAAGGCGAGACGGACGTGCCGGCAAGCCTTCATGAGGCGCTGGCCAATTCCAACCGCATGCAGGACATCGCGTTCGAAGAGATGCGGCCGGGCCGAAGTGGCAACGAAGTCCTCGCCTCGATGCTCGCGCAGATGAAGAAGGAAGGCGTCGAAGGCACGATGTACACGCATCCCGTCAACGACTACGGCCACGGCGCGGGTCCCCTGATCGGCCTGTGGGATCGCCAGGAGGGCGTCCCCGGCCGCGGCGATGTGCTCCTTCTTCCAAGCACGTGGTTCTCGATCGAATTGCAGGCCACCACCGCCATACCGGAATGGGGCGGACAGAGGCTGCGCTCCGCGCAGGAGGAAGACGCGATCCTCGGACCGGACGGAAAGATGCGTTGGGTCTTGAGCCGTCAGACGAAGTACCACCTCGTCAAGTAGCGCGGGTGGCAGAACAAGAGGAGCCGCAAAGCGCTCGGGCGATCCGCGGTTTCGTCGCGCCTCGAACCCTCCTGAACGAGGTGCAGAACACCGCGCCCTGGCTGCCCGCGCCCGGCGAGTCGCCTTCGGGCGACGTGCGCGCGATGGCCTTGGGGCCGCTTGGATTCCTGAGCATCCTCGCGAGCTTCCGGCAGGAAGGTGCGGCCGAACAGGCCCTCGCGAACGATCGGACGCTCGACTATTTCGGCCTCTGTCTCGCCTGTCATCACGCTACGGTCGCAACGTTTGTGCCCACGGACGTCGACACCAAGATCCGGGGTCTGCTGTGGCGACTGATCAAGGACCCGGCTCAACTCGACCCGATGATCGAACTGACCGAGGCGTTTTGCGCTTGGGATGTCGCGTCGGTTTCGCGTCGCACCGTGGCCGCGAAGGGTCTGGGCCTTTTCGCCGGACACCACGGAGAACGGCTGTCCGTTCTGGTAGCAGGCCTCGGCCGGGCGATTCATCTCGGTCGAGCCGACCTGACGGACCGCCTGCGCGGCCACATCGTCGCCGAGCTCGAACGTGAGTCGAGAGGACTGACCACACTGCTTCAGGCGCGGAATGAAATCGACGTACTGCGAATGGCCGCGGTGATGACTCACAACGCCGGTGATATCGATCAGTCCATCTCGTTCTGGCCCCAGTCGCCCGCGCACACCGAAGCGGCGGTGGACTTCAAGCGGCTCGCTCACGAGAACGTCCGCCCCTGGAACGGCGGCTTTGCTCTCGCCGCGCGCATCTACAAAGCGACGTTGGCGCCCGAAGGCCACCGCAACTACCCGCTGCGACCCGTGAGATGCCTGCGCCAGTCTTTCGACTTTCTGATCGAGACCGCGCCCTTCCTCGATGACTGGGGGGAGAGGATCGCGCGCGATCCGCGGCTTGAAGATGCCGACCGCAGCGAGGTTCTCGAAGCTCTGGTCATCGGCTCCCGCAAGATCGAAGGACAGCGCGGATATCAACGCGCCGTCGCGGGGATGCTTCAGGGTCTTGGGAATCGGACGGAGGGCGTCGTTGCAAAGATGTCGGCCCGGGCGAGGAGCGAGTTCAAGTCGGCGGACCTGCGAAAAGCGGT
>JAYUUU010000246.1:0-7855 GCA_043754395.1 Vicinamibacteria bacterium | reverse complement strand
GCACTCGCGTTGTGTTTCGCCTCGGGCCCGGGCTTCCCTCAGACCGACGCCGACCTCGCGGCTCTTCGCGCCACGCTCGATCAGGGGGTTTCCGAGTTCGAAGGGCCGCAACAAGGCCAATCGCTGGTCCGATTCGACGAGATCATCACCCGCCTTGAAGCCGAGAGGCGACAAGGGTCGCTTTCCGAGGCGGGAACCACGCTCCTCGTGACCGCTTACGAATACCGGGCTCGCGTGCAGTTCAATCTCGGCAACACCGACCGGGCGGGAGACAGCTTCCGCAACCTCATCACCCTTCGGCCCTCGCACAACCTCGACCAGGCCACGATCTCGCCCAAAGTGATCGACTACTACAAGAGCGTCAAGGGACAGATGGTCGGCTTCGTGACCGTGCAGTCAGCACCCCAGGGAGCAGCCGTGACGTTGAACGGAAAGCCTCTGTCGATCACCGACTTCTTCCCGCTTGAAGTGGTGGCGGGTGAGTACACCCTCGACATCACACGGAGCGGATACCGGCAGGAGACGCGGCCGGTCACGGTCGTGGCCGGCGAGACGCTCAGTCTCCAGTTCGATCTGGTCCGCACCTCTGCCACGGGCTACGTGATCACCGAGCCCACGGATGTCGAAGTCCTGATCGACGGGGTAAGGCGCGGTTCGACCAGCGGCGTTTTGGACCCGGCCCTCGCCGCGATCGCGGCGGCGCGGGGCCTCGACCCCGCGAAGTCCTCGAATCGACTGGAGATTCCCGACCTTCCCTCGGGTTCGCACACTATCGAGTTTCGGCGCCCCTGCTACGAGACCTTGAAACTCGGCCTCGATGTTCCAGAGCCCCAGGACTACGACATCCCGCCGATCAAACTCGAACCCTCGGTGGGCACCATCTCTCTCACCTCGGATCCGCCGGGCGGCCAGATCTTCATCGATGGCGAGTCCCAGGGTGTGGCTCCGAAGATCCTGCGCTCGGTGTGCGCCGGAGTCCGGCGCGTCGAAGTGCGGCACGCGGCTGGACGGTTCGTCCAGGATGTCGACCTCAAGTCCCGGGCCACCCTGGAACTCGCGGCCCAGATCAGGCCGACACTCGCTTACCTCGGCGTGGTCGCGGACGGTCCTTCCGGAGAGCGCAGCCTCACCTCGATGGACACCCGCCTTGGGCGCGTCGCCTCCTCCACTATTCGCGCGATGAACTTCGTCAAGGCCGACCCTGCCGTCGTCGACCGGGCTCTTGCGGCGGAACGGCTGAAACTCGCCGACCTTCTGCCTCCCGCCAAACCCGATCCGGCGCTGGTGCGTCGCGTCTTCGAGAAACTCGCGGCCGCCCTCGAGGTGCAGGGGTTCCTCGTCGCCCGCATTCCAGAAGAACAGCTCCTCCGATCTGCAGCGATTCATGTTTTCGCCGCGGGCAGCGTCTTCCCCGACTCCGCCTCGGTGGTGATCGAGGACGACGCATCGTTCGCGCGTTTCTTCGCGGGCTTCGAGCGGAAGGCGACGCTCTTCGCGCCCTGGTCCGGCCTGGTTACGGTCGACACGTTGCTTCACGAGGGCCCGGTGGTCCTGCGGGTGGCGCCTGGGTCACCCGCCGACAAGGCCGCGTTCGTCAAGGGCCATGTGATCAGTTCCGCGGGCGGAAAAGGGATTACGAAGACCGAGGAGCTTCTCGCCGCCATCGCGGCCTCGGGCCCGACGAAGCGTGTGTCCATCACCGCGAATGCCGCGGGGGGACCGAAGACGGTCGAGCTTCAGCTCGTGGATGCGCCTCGTGAGATTTCGGTCACCGAGGGCGGTGTTCTCGCGAACAAGATCTGCATGGATCTTCGCCAGACGATCGAAGGGTACCCGGGGTCCGAGAACGCGGCGTTCGCGCGGCTGAATCTCGGCCTCATCTTCCTGGCTCTTCACGATTATTCGGGCGCTCACGACGCCTTCGTCAAGGCGAAAAATGAGCTTCCTTCAACTCCCGGCCTTTCTCGCGGCACGGCCGCCTTCTACGCGGGCGTCGCCCTGGAACATCTGGGCTACTCGAAGGAAGCGCTTGACGAGTACACCCAGGCGTCTCAGGACGCGGGCGCCACCATCCTTTCCCAGGACGGGCCGAAAGTCCAGGACATCGCCAAACGCCGGATCGCCGCCCTCTCGGGCGCGCGCTAGCCAAAAACCTCCACTTCAAGAGAAAAGAAGCAAAAGCCGATGGCGCGCCTCATCTGGAAACAGAACGACTCTCCCACGGACGACGTGTCCTTCGATCTGGGAGAGACCCCTGTGGTCGTGGGCCGAGACCCGAAGTGCGGCGTTTTCATCAGCGCTCCCCTGCTCTCCCGCGAGCATGCCCGCATCGAATACCGGGAAGGGGGCCATCTGGTGATCGACCTCGACTCGACGAATTTCACCAAGGTGAATGGCGAGCGGGTCACCGAAAAGCCCCTCAAAGACGGTGACCGCATCCACTTCTCCCGCGCGCTCTGCGTGTACCAAGCCTGAGCCGGTCGCCCCGATCCGGGCATCCACGGTAGAATCGCCGCTTCGCGCCAAGCGCAACCATTTTTTTGGAGACAGGCAGACTCGATGATTGAACGGCAGCAGGAAATCAAACGGCGGCGGAAGCGTCGCGAAGAAGTTTTGAAGGCCCGCAAGATGGCGGCGATTGCCGCTTCGGCGAAGAAGACCAAGAAATAGTCCGCCCTGACTTCCGAAGAACCTGCCTCTGCAACCGTTGAGGCGCGTCCAGGCCGCCTTCCCGCGTTCCTCGCAGCGTTCGAGGTTCGGAACTTTCGGCTGATCTGGACCGGAGCGTTTCTCTCCAGCATCGGAACCTGGATCCAGGACGTCGCTTTGTCCTGGGTGATCCACACCGAGTTCAAGAATCCGGCCTACCTCGGGTGGCGGCAGTTCGCGAGCGAGTTGCCCCTGGTCACTTTCATGCTGATCGGGGGCGTGCTCGCGGACCGGTTCAACAAGAAGTCCATCCTGCTGGCGTCTCAGTTCGTCCAGCTCACCCTCGCCCTGGTTCTGGCGGGGCTCTATTTCACGGGGAACCTCTCGATCTGGGCGGTGGTCGTCGTCGGTTTCATCACCGGCCTCGCCCAGTCCCAGTCGGCCCCCACCTATCAGGCGTTCCTCACGAGCATCGTCCCCCGCGACGTGATCCCGCGCGCGGTGGCCATGAACTCCCTCCAGTTCAACCTCTCACGCTCGATCGGACCGCCCATCGCGGCAGCGCTTCTCGTCGCTCTGGGCGCCGCATGGTGCTTCGTGATCAACGCCTTCTCCTTCGTGGCGATCGTGGTGGCCCTGCTCATGATCCGAATGCCGGCCATGATCTCGAACCCGGGCGCCACCCAGGGAATGCGGAGCAGCCTCATGGAGGGTTTCCGCTACGTCCGGAAATCTCCGGACATCGGGATGATCGTCTGGCTCGCCGGCGCGCTTTCCTTCTTCGTCTTTCCCCTCACCACTTTCCTTCCGGTCGTGGCGGACGAGGTTCTCGGCTCCGGCGCGGGCGGCTACTCGATGCTGCTTTCCGCGATCGGCCTCGGCGCGATCGTGGGAGCCATCGGCACCGCGCATCGCGGCAGGTTCGAGGGCCGCGGCCGCTTCGTGCTCCTCTGCTTCGTGGTGGGGCCCACCCTTGCCGCGGGTGCTGTGCTGTGCGGTCGACAGTGGCTCGCCACCCTCCTGTTGTTTGGCTACGGCATCGTCCAGGTTTCGGGCAGCTCGACTCTCAACGGTCTGGTGCAGGAGCTCGCACCCGAGGAAATGCGAGGACGAATCGTGGCGCTCTTCGGCCTGACCTTCCGCGGCGGGTCGCCGCTTGGCGCGCTGCTGCTTGGATACTCCGTGGTTTGGCTCGGTCCCGCGGTGGCGATCTCCGCGAGCCTCATCGCCATGTCGCTTCTGTCCGCGGCGCTCCTCTACCGGTCTCCTCGCTTTCGCGAACTCTGAGCCGGCCCTTCGCTACCTGACCGCGGGAGCGTTCTTCTCCGACAGCAGTTTGTTGAAGGCCGCAACGTCCGTGGCGAGCAGACGCTCATACTCGGCCTTTGAGGTCGAGAGTTGCGCCTCGAGATCGGCGAGTAGCGCGATCGACGTATCGGTAGGCCGGAAGTCGGCGCCGCCCGCGACGTCGCCTGCACCCGGGCCCACTTCACCGTTGAGCCAGATCAGATTCATGTAGATGCGGTAGGCCTGAGAGAAGTACTTGTCGTCGGAAGTCCATTGCGCGCGCTCGAGGATCTTCTCTTCCACTACCTGCATCTTCACGTCGAGATCCTGAGCGGCTTTGACGAGGTCTTCGCGCCCGCGAACGCCGCGGTAGGCCGCCTGCATCACTTCAAGCTGCTTGCGCATGGTCTCGAGGTGATTCACGATGTCCGACGCCTGGTTGATGCCCTCGCGAATCCGCAGCTGCGTCTTGAGGGAGAGGTCGAAGTCGAGGTCGGTGGTGTCCACCTTCGGATCGCGCAGCACCTCGAGCGGCTGGGTATAGGACTTGCCCGCGACCGTCAATCGAACCGTGTAGGTCCCGGGCGAAACGATCGGGCCGACCTGGGCCTGGCTGAGGCCCCAATGGGTGACCGGGCGAGTGTCGCGGCCTCGGAAACGCGGTTCATCCCAGATGCGCGGGTTCTGCGCCGGCGTGGTGCGAAGTGCGACCACGCGGGGCGAGGCATAGCGAAGGTCCCACACCATGCGGTTGAGGCCCGCGCGGCCTTGCCGGGTGATCTCCCGAACCACTTCCCCGCTCTTCGTCAGGATCTCGATCTTCACGGGCTGTGGCGACCCCGCATTCTGAGTCCACGTGATCGGCGTCTGGCCCTGCTGACCCCAGCGATACGCGGCGCGCGGCTTTGCGAGGGCGGTCTCGCCCTGCGGCCCGGCAGCGGGCAGACTCTCGAGCACGGACACGTCGTCGAGAACGTACAGCCCACGCCCATAGGTCGAGATCACGACGTCATGGAAGTTCGCCTGGGTCTCGATCCAGGTCACCGGTGCGGTGGGAAGACCGCTCTGAAGCTGCGTCCAATTCGCCCCATCGTCGATGGAGTAGTAAAAGCCATGGCCGGTGCCCGCGTAAAGCAGGCCCTTGCGCGCGGGACTCTCCGCCACCGCGCGGACGTACGACAAAGGATGCTTGTTTGGCAGATCTCCCGAGACCCTCGCCCAGGTCTTGCCGTAGTCCGAGGTTTTGTAGATGTAGGGCTCACGGTCGTCCATCAGGTGGCGGGCCACCGCGATATATGCGGTTGCGGCGTCGTGGTGCGACGGTTCGATCTTGCTGACCATTCCCCACGCCGGCATGCCGATGGCGGTGAGGCCAGCGGTGACGTCGGTCCACGTGACGCCACCATCACGCGTGTTCCAGACCTTGCCGTCGTTAGTGCCGGCCCAGGTGAGGCCCTGCTTGATCTTGGAGAAAGCGATCGCGAACACGACTTCGCCGTAGAACTGACCGAGGTTGTCGCCCACGATGCCGCCCGATGGGATCACCTTCGACGGGTCCTTCGTGGAGAGATCGCCTGAGATCTCCTTCCATGACTGGCCGCCGTTATCGGTCTTCAAAATGAGCTGGCAGCCGTAATAGACGTTCTTCGTGTCGAACGGGTCGATGGCGATCGGCGCCGACCAGTGGCACCGGTACTTCGCCTCGTTTGGGGGCGAGTCGAGTGAGATAAGCGAGGGTGCGATCGATCGAGCGCGGCCGGTCTTCGCGTCCCAGCGCGTTACCTTGTTGCCGTAGCACGTCGCGTAAACAATGTCGGAGTTCTTCGGATCGGGAATGGTGAAGCCCGACTCGCACCCGCCGAGGAAGTGATCCCATACGTTGGCCCGGCCGAACGCGAAGGGTCCCTCGGGCTCGTTCACCCGGCCGCGCATGGTGCCGTTGTCCTGCATGTTCGAGTAGATGCGATAGGGAATGTCGTTGTCGACCGCCACGTGGTACATCTGGCCGATGGGCAGAGTCACGCGCTTGCTCGAACGCGCGCGCTGCGTCGTGATGTTCAGGCCACCATCATGCGTGACCACGTAGCGGTCGCCGTCTTGTGGATCGACCCAGATGTCGTGGGTGTCGCCGCCCATGGGACCTTCGCGGAATGTCTCGCCGCCATCGATCGACACCCAGAACGAGGAGTCCGCCACGTAGATCTCGTCGCGGTTGTCGCTCGAGACCTCGATGCCGATGTAGTAACCGGCGCGGCCAATGAGAGCGCGGTCGAAGTTGATGGCGCGCCACGAGGTCCCACCATCGTCCGAACGCCAGACCGAGCCCTGGTCGGCGGTCTGGATGAGCGCATAGACGCGGTTTGAATCGGTGGGGGCGATCGCGACGTCGATCTTGCCAAGCGGGGACCTGGGAAGGCCCGGGTGTTCGACGCGATTCCAGGTGGAGCCGGCGTCGTTCGAAACGTAGATGCCCGAACCCGGCCCGCCCGAGAGCATCGCCCACGGCTGCATCGACACCTGCCATGTACCGGCTATGAGTTTCCTCGGGTTCTTGCGATCCATCTCGAGACCGGAGCAACCGGTGTTTTTATCGACAAAGAGGACCTGTTCCCAGGTCTTGCCGCCGTCCATGGTGCGATACACGCCGCGCTCCTGCTGAGCGCCGGTGATACGGCCGGTAGCGCAGACATAGGCGATGTCGGAGTTCGTAGGATGCGCGACGATTTTCGCGATCCGTCCGGTTTCGGTGAGGCCCATGTGGGTCCACGTCCGTCCGGCGTCAGTGGACTTGTAGATGCCGTCGCCGATCACGTCGCTGTCGCGGATGGCCCATGCCTCACCCGTACCGGCCCAGATCACGCTGGTGTCGGAAGGAGGGATCGCGAGCGCCCCAATCGCCTGCACCGACTGGCCGTCGAAGATGGGAGCCCAGCGTTCTCCGCCGTCGGTAGTCTTCCACACTCCACCGGAAGCGGCGCCGACGTAATAGGTCGAGGGGTCGCCTGGAATACCCGCGACCGCCGAGACGCGATTGCCGACCGTGGGGCCAAAGAAGCGCCACGCCAAGGTGTCGGGCTGCCCTCCCCCGCCTCCGCGTTGTGCGAAAGCCGCGGTGGCGACGAGCGCGACAGCCGCGCCTAAGGCGAAGCGGGAGGGGATTTTGATGGCGCGCATTGGGTCTCCGTTCGAACGAGTTGGCACGATTGTATGACCTTGGCGAATGCACTTCGCGCTCCGGCCAGAAAGACGAATAGAACTGCGCTGCCGCGCGGTACCACGCCCTTCGTAGTGACGCTACGGTCAAGGCACCTGGGCGTTCCCCTCGTCTCCGTGAGCCGCATGGCGTTTCTTATGAATGGGCGGAGCTGGCCGCTCCGCCAACACCTCAGAGGAGCCTAGCGGCTCACTGCGCTCGGGGAACGGTGCCTTGACCTTCGCTCGCGAGGTCAGGCGTGCCGCCGCTCTTTCGTGGAATGGGTCACGCCGCGGCTCGCTACTCCGCCGCTCGCCGTTTGAACTCTTCCGCGTCATACGCGATGAACTTCGGGAGCAGGATCCCGCACACAACCACTCCGACCACGCACAGCACTCCACCCGAGACCACGGACGCTCGGACGCCGAACACGGCGGCGGCGAGGCCCGCTTCGAGGTGCCCGAGCATTGGCCCGCTCATGTAGCTCACCATCTCTATTCCCGCGAGTCGCCCGCGGAGGTTGTCCGGGATGGTCTGGTTCCACATCGTGGACCGAAAGATCCCGCTCACCGCATCAGCGCCACCCGCGAGGGCGAGAAAGAACGACGCGGGGAGGAGCGAGTCGGTGAGGCCGAAGATGATGATCGCGACGCCCCACACGCCGGCCGCGATGGTGACCGCGAGGCCATGGCGCGTGACCTTCCTCGTCCATCGACTCGTGACGCT
>JAYUUU010000245.1:0-3801 GCA_043754395.1 Vicinamibacteria bacterium | reverse complement strand
GCGAGGATGCCCACGCCCTCGGAGGCTTCCCGGGCTTCGAGGATCACCGCACCCGCACCGTCGGCGTAGATCAGGCTGTCGCGGTCGTGGGGATCGGAGATGCGCGAAAGGGTGTCGGCGCCGATCACCATCGCGCGCTTGATGTCCCCTGCGCGGATCATGGCGTCGCACACGATCACGCCTTGAAGCCAGCCCGGACATCCGAAAACGATGTCGAAGGCGGCCGCGGCGGGATTCTTGACCTTGAGCTGCGCCTTAACCCTCGCGGCGAGGGCGGGAACCAGATCCGAGTGCCGCGTGCCCGCACGGACATCGCCAAAGTTGTGGGCGACCACGATGGCATCAAGGGTCTCTCGATCGATGCCCGAGGAGGCGAGGGCCTCTTCGGCTGCGATCGCGGCAAGGTCGGACGTGACCTGGTTGTCTTCCGCGTACCGGCGTTCCTTGATCCCCGTAATCGCTTCGAACTGCTCGATGATCTGCTGGTTCGTCTTTTCGATCTTCTTCCCGTCCGGCCCCAGGAACTCTCGGTCGAGCATCTCTGAGTTCATAACCTTCCGCCCCGGGATGGCGCAGCCCGAGCCAACGATCACGGTGCGGGTCATTCTCAGGCTCCGAAGAGGCGGTCGAAGTTCGAGACCGTGGTATCGCCGAGAACTTCGGGCGACACGCCCTTCACCTCGGACATGCGTTTCGCTACGTCGACTACAAACGCGGGTTCGTTCCTCTTTCCCCGATGCGGAGGTGGTGCCAGGAACGGGCAGTCCGTCTCGGTGAGGAAACGATCTAACGGCACGGACTTCGCAATCGCGCGAAGCGAGTCGGCGTTCGCGAAACACGCGATACCGGAGAACGAGATGAAGAAACCGAGGGCGAGTGCCGCGTCGGCGAGACCTTGGGTGCCGGTGAAACAGTGGATGACGCCGCCCACCTCGGCCGCACCCTCCTCCTGGAGAACCCGCACCGTGAGTTCGTCGGCCTCGCGAGTGTGGATGATGACGGGCAGCTTCACGGCCCTCGCTATCCGGATCTGGCGGCGGAACACTTCCTCCTGCTGGTCGCGCGGAGAGTGGTCGTAGTGGAAATCGAGGCCGATCTCTCCGATGGCGCAGATGGTCCGCAAATCGCCAAGCGTCCGCAGCCGATCGGCGAGGGTCTCCGTCCACGTGATCGCCTCATGCGGGTGGAGACCGCCCGACACCTTGAGGCCGCAGTCGCGCGCGATGGTGAGGCCTCGATCGAGGCCCACACTGTCATCGGCCTGAGCCACGAGCAGAATCCGCTCCACGCCGGCCTCGGCGGCCCGCTTCAACAGGGCGGGCCGATCCGAATCGAACTCAGCGAGATCGATGTGGGTGTGGGAATCGGCGAATCTCATACCTTTCAAGTTTCGCAGGAAGCGAGGAGCCGGTCTACTTCGTCGGGCAAGGATAGGACGGCGAGAGGTATCCGAGGGCCTTCATCTGCTCACACTGCTCGGGCGTCATGCCCGTCGTTGAGTCCGCGATCACCGCGCCCTTCTTCTGGCGAGCCACCCAGGCGAGCAGGTTCTGCCGGTACATCTCGCGCAGCGCGATCGGCGCGCGCGGCGCGTAATCATCATCCTTGCCTTCAAGGCGCGGGCTCGAGGAGCGATCGAACAGGGAGAACTCCGCGGTGGCGACGTTGTAGATGAAGGTGTGGCTGGCATTGCGCAGCGCGTAGATCGGCCGCTCCCACACGGTTCGAGTGGTGACCTCGCGCGTGTCCACCGTCCGGGCGCCCGAGCTGCTCTCGATGGTCTTGAAGAGCGACACGCCCTGGAACTCTCGCGCGGTGCCGCCCTCCCCCACGAGGCCGAAGACGTCGAGCACGGTAGGTGCGATGTCCGTGAGGTCGACAAGGGGTGCGATCCGCGACGGCGAACCGCCCGCGCGCATCGACTTTGGAAGGATCACGATCAGCGGGACCCGGGCGCTCTCCTCGAACACCTGGGTGTTGTGACCGATCCAGCCGTGCTCGAGAAGGGCCTCGCCGTGATCTCCCGCGATGATAACGACCGTGTTGTCGAGCATGCCGCGCGATTCGAGCTCGCCCCTGAGGTACCCCACCTCCTGGTCGGCGAAGCCGAGATTGCCGTCATACAGCCGCCGCAGATGATCGACCTCGGCGTCCGATGCACGGACCACGCCCGCACTCACGTCCTTCATCCATTTCTTCGCCACGGGCCCTCCATCGCGGCGGGATTTCGGGATTGGAGCATCCGGCCCGAAGCGAGTGTCGAAGGGAGGTGGCGGATCGTAGGGCTCGTGGGGTTCCCGGTAGTGAACGTAGGCGAAGAAACGCGTTCCGTCCTTCTTCATGCGGTCGAGGAAACCGGGGACGACGTTCCGGAAGCCGGACGCGGCCGAGCCGTATTTCCGCCACGGCTCGTCGAACTCCTTGAAGCCCCGGTCGAACCCGTTGTACGAGCCCGCAACCTGGTTCGCCACGAAGCCGGCGGTATGGATCCCCTGTGCGTTCAGAACCTCGGGCAGGGTCAGGCGGTCCTTCGGGAGCTTCGCCGAGAAAGCCACATCACCGTGATGGCGGTCGGGTTGCTGCGAGGTCCACACCGACGACATCGCGGCGAGGGTGTAGACAGCGGTGGTGTACGCGTTGTCGAAGGTGACGCCTTCTCCCGCCCACCCGTCGATGTTCGGGGTGGTGGCGCGAGCGTGGCCGTAGATTCCAAAGGATTGAGCGCGGGCGGCATCGAGGACGACGAAGAGAACGTTGGGCTTCGACGCGCCCATGGTTCGCCCCAGCTCGGTCGCATGGCCTTTGGGTGCTTCCGCTCGCCTGCCGGGCTCATTCTCAACATCGCCCAACACACGCGGCGCGCGAATCTGCGCGAACGTGACGCCTGGCTTCTCCGCCGTCACTTCCATCTTCACGATCATCGGCGTTCCCGAATCTCCGGGGATGACGATCTTCGACGCTTGTAGACCCTGCGTCCCGAGTGGGATCGTGACCGGCGAGCGCGAACGGCCATCGGTGGAGTCGAAGGAAACGATGAGCGAGCCTTTCCCGCCCGATGACGCTGACCAGGGCGCAAGCCCGCTCTCGAACTCCAAAGCACCGTTTGGTGGAAGCCTGAACGCGAAGGACGTCTGTGAGCCGCCCGGAAACACAACCTGGGGGATGCCATCCTTCTCGGTGATCTGGTAAGCGCGCGGTGTGTCCCTTTCGAGCAACAGGTCGAGCGTCGCGTCCTTGGGGTCGCCCACCGTAAGCGAGAACAAGGCGGCGGCGAAGTCACGCGTGTCACCCGATCCGTTCTTCTCCTCGGCGGGCACGACCGCGCGGGAGAAAAGAAGGTCGAGTTCGTTCGCCCCGCCCTGCGCGTCCGCCGGCCAGTCGAATCGAACGCGCGACCTGGTCGCAGGAATTTCCCGCTCGCCGAGGCTCTTGCCGTTCACCCGCACCCGCAGGCGCTGGTCGGCGATGCCCTGATAGGCCTCGATGTCGAAGATGAGTGCCCGTTCCCCGGGCGCGTCGATGTCGACCTTGATCAGGGCGCCCTGCCGCACCCACAAGAACCGCTCCCGGCCGCGCGCCTCGGGGTCTCCGCCGAAGCCCGAGATGAGATGCGGATCGGCGTCGGGCCATCCAAAGACGATGGCGGGCCGAGAGGAGACGCGCGCGGCGAAGGGCAGCCGGTCCGCCAGGTCGTACGTCACCTGCCTCGGCCTTTGAACCGAGGTTTGGTAGATCCACAGACCCGCCGAAGCCAGAAGGCCGCCCACGATCAGGACGAGGAGAAAGCGGCGCATCTTCGGC
>JAYUUU010000244.1:0-2052 GCA_043754395.1 Vicinamibacteria bacterium | reverse complement strand
GGGGCGCTCAGGATCGTCTGAAGGTATCGGTCCAGAGTCAAACAGTCGCGGCAGTCGCGCAGATGTTGCTCTACGTCATCCGACAGAGGTTCAGCGAGGCGGCCTTCCCGGAAGTCAGAGAAAAGCTCTCGTGGCCTTCGGCAATCCGGCTTCGGGATCGGGATCCGCATCAGCACCCCGACCTGCTCCATCCTGGCCTTGTGGACAAGATGCCGGGCGCGATCCTCGGTGACGGAGAGGGCGGCGCCGAGGTCCTCGTAAGTCGCCTCCCACGAATTCATGAAGAAGAGAAGGATCGCCGTCTCCTTACATTCCTTCGTTTCGAGGCGGGTGGGACGAGGCCGATCCATCTTTGTCCATCGCGCCAGTGCCAGCCTGCGAAGGAGCGCGTCGGCGAAGGGCGATTTGAGGCCGCTCTTGCGAACGTCCTTCAGCAAGTCGCGCGCGAGGGAGAGGGCTTTTTCGGGGTCGGCGTTGAGGTCGAACGCGCAGGTGTAGGCAAGCGTCTGTGTGGGCGAAGCCCTCGCCGGACTCTGCGCGAGGCGCGCAGAGCTTTGCTCGCCCCCGATTGGGGGCTCATGGGTCGGGTTCGTCAAACGCCTCGGTCTCAGGCGAGAATACGTGTTTGCGGGCCGGGATTGTTCCGCCTCATCACCTCACAAAAACCACCTTGATGACCCCCGCGGACCCAATCGGAAGCAGGCGATGAAGAACACTTTCCGGGTCCTTCTCGGCCTGATTCTCGCGGCGTTCCTGCTCTGGCTCGCCGCCCGCGGCGTCGATTCCAGCGCCCTTCTGGACGCGATGGCTCACGCGAAACCCCTGCCCCTCGTCCTCGTCGTGCTCCTCACGGTTCTGATGTACGCGGTTCGCGCGATGAGGTGGCGCCTGTTGTTGCCCCCGCTTCAAAAGGCAAGGGTCCTCGACCTGTTCGGCATCACCAACATCGGCTTCATGGCGGGTCTCTTTATTCCGAGGGCCGGCGAGGTCCTGCGTCCCTACCTCGCGTCGCGCCGATATGGCGTCCCGGTGAGTGCGGGACTCGCGTCCATCGTGCTCGAGCGCCTGATCGACCTCATCACTGTGTTGTCCCTGCTCGCGCTCTACATGTTCGTTCTGCCGCGCCCGGCCGCTGAACGTTCCGATGCGCTCATGACAACCCTTCGCGCCGGAGCCGGTGTGGCCTTTTTGGTGGCACTCGCGGGCCTCGCCTTCCTCGCCGCACTCCGGGTCGAAGGGGGACCGGCTCGGCGCCTTCTGGACTGGAGCCTTGGCATCCTTCCCGCGGGTATTGGCATCCAGGTCCGCGGCCTCGTTTCGTCCTTTGTTTCCGGCCTCGATGTGTTCGGCTCATCCCCGGCGCAATGGGCGAGGCTGATCGCAGAGTCATTCTTCCTCTGGACCCTGATCGGCGGGATCATCCACCTGAATTCCATCGCGTTCGGCTTCGAGATTCCGTTCCACACCGCGTTCCTGATCATCGCCTTCCTGACCGTGGGGGTCGCCATTCCGACACCGGGAATGGTGGGCGGATTCCACGCCTCGTACACGCTGGCCCTGACCGCAATCTATGGGGTAGATCAGGGGAAGGCCGTGGCCGCGGGCCTCGTCCTGCACGCCCTTCAGAACCTGCCGGTGCTGGTCCTTGGCCTCGCCTTCCTTGGCCGCGAGGGGCTTTCTTTTGGAAGTATGCGGAAGATTACCCAAGAGAAGCCGTAAGTCCTGCTACGATAAGGGTATGCGATGCCCCTTCTGCGAGAGTGTCGAGGACAAGGTCGTCGATTCGCGGGAAAGCAAGGAAGGCGATGCGATCCGGCGCCGACGCGAGTGTCTCAAATGCGGGAAGCGTTTTACCTCGTATGAGCGCATCGATCAGGTTCCACATCTTGTGGTCAAGAAAGATGGCAGACGCGAGCGCTTCGACCGCAACAAAGTGATCGGCGGCCTGATGCGTGCCTGCGAGAAGCGGAACATCTCGATCAACGCCATTGAAGAGATGGCGGCGAAGGTCGAGCAGATGGTTCAGGAGAGCCCCGACCGCGAAGTGCCCAC
>JAYUUU010000243.1:0-7647 GCA_043754395.1 Vicinamibacteria bacterium | reverse complement strand
GAGAAGGGGCGACGTAGAAGTCCTCCTTCACCCAGCGCAGGAGAACCGGGAAGGCCCAGGGCTCCTTGAGCAGCAGGATGCCTGTCCATGCCGCGAGCTCGGCCAAAAGAAACGACCGAACGATCGCCGAACCCCGGCCGATGATCAGAGGAAGCGCCGGCAATGCGGCAAGCAAGGGGATCAGCAGTCCCAAACGCCACAGCCGCAGGCTCTGCCGCGATTCGTTGTGGAAGATGAAGTAGGTCCGGCCCGGGAAGGAGTCGACGGCGAGAGGTGTGCCGCCACCGCGGAGAAGCCCGGGAACATAGTGTCCGTAGTAGAGAAGAAGCGCCAGGGCTCCTCCTGCGGCAAGCGTCAGCGCGATGGGTTTGAAGAGCGCTCTCGATTCTTCCGAAGAAAGCACCAGGAGAAGAAGCGCTATTCCGAACAGAGCGTAGAAAAGCGGCGTGCTCGAGTAGCCGAGAGCGCCGAGGCCAAGCAGGAGCGCCGGCATCCTCCAGCGCCCCGGTTCACTCAGGCGCGGCAGAGCCAGACCGAAGGCCAGGAGACAACCAAGGCCCAGAGCGCCGCCCACGACCGCCGGAGAGTGAACGCGGCCGAGACGATGAATCATCGCGAGATCGAGAGCCGTCAGCACAGCGGCGAGAAGCCCGCCGAAGTCGGTGGAGGCGGCACGCCCGAAAGCGAAGATCAGAGGGAGGAGCAAGGCGAGACTCGAGGCCTCGATCGCGACCATGGACCAGTGCAGGTCGAGACCCGCGGTATGTGCGGCGAAGAAGAGGACGTAGGGCAGAGGCGAGTAGGGAATCGCGGGTCCCTCGCCCAGGGCCTCGGTCGCGGCTCCGCGTGACTGCGAAGGTGTGGGGTAGTGAGAACCGTAGCGAAGCCACGCGTCATACGAAGGCGGAACGTCGCCGAGGTCGATCGCGCGCCAGATGTGAATATCGAGGTCCGCGGGCGAATGGTTCGGAAGGAACGAGAGAAAGCCGTATGCGAAGACCATCGAGGAGCCGATGAGCACGAGAGCCGCGGTCGCTTCCCGGGTCAAACGCAGAACCAGGCAGAGGCCGCTCATGAGCACACCGGTGGCGATCGCGAAACCGAGGAGCCGCGGCAAAGCGAGGGAGAGGCCCACCGGCTCCACGAACGAAAGCCCGCCGAGGAGCGCCGTCACGCACGCGACGGCCACCACCCCTGCGGCGCGGGGCCGCGCTGCCTGGGCGAGGAGAGCCAGCAGGCCGACGAGCAGACCCCCCGCGATCCTCGAGGTCCATGGAAGGTCGAAACCCGCGTCGCTCTTAAGAACAATCTCGTCGATATACCTGCGGAAGTTCTCCGTGTCCGTCCGACCGACGAGAGGCGCATCCTCGAATCGGAGAGAGAAATCGAGAGCCGCGCGTGTGAGGTTCTCCGCGATCGGCGTTTCCTCCCAGGGACCGGGGCCCACGAACGCTCCGCCTTTGACCGCCGAATCGCCCACGACATCGACTCTTGTCCTGATCGTCGTGTCCATCCGGAGCGCCAGGAAGGTCACACCCTTCGGCCGCAGGGGAATGGTCAGGCGCGCTTCGCTGGAGTCGATGCGACGGAAGTAGAAATCGCGCCGCGCGTCGCTCACCTCCGCGGCGGCCACGTCCCACACCGCCTCGCTCTCCCCGAGCCCCGACATCAAGAGCGGCCCTCTCGCCCCGCCGACCGGTACCTGAATCTCTCGTCCGACGTTGAACGACAGGCTCAAGACGCCGAGGAGAAACCCTACCGAACCGATGAGGACCCTCGGGTTCACGACCGGTAGCGGGCGATCAGGCGGAGATAGGCGAGCGAGGTCCGGAGCACCATCATCTTGCTCCTGCCGATGCGGCGTGAACCGTCGAGCAGCATGGGAACCTCGGAGATCCGCAAGCCCATCTTCGCGGCGAGATGGAGGATCTCGATCTGGCTCTCGAAGCCGTCCGACTCGAAGAGACGCTCGCCATGGGTTTCCCGCAGGCGAATCAGCGCGCGGCCCTGGTAGACGCGGAAGAAACTCGACAAGGTGGCGAGGCCGGAGAGGCCGAGGGTCTGCTTCACGAGGCCGTTCGCGACGTGGGAGAGGCCCACTCGATGAAGCGACGTGCCTTTGATGCCGCCGCCGAACAGGTAGCAGGAGGCGAGAACGATGTCGTCGTCCTCGTGACGGATCCGGCTCAACATGCGGGGCAGTATCGCCAGATCGCTGGTCCCGTCGCCTTCAAGGGTGAGCACCAGATCCGAAGGCTGCAGTGTCTTGAGGGTGTGCTCAAAGCCGGTTCGGAAGGCGGCCCCGGGGCCAAGATTGGCAGGGTGGGAAACGGTTTCGATTTCGGGACCGGCGTTACGCAGCGCCTTCACGGTTCCATCGGTGGATCCGTCGTCGACGAAGAGCACGCGATAGGGCGAGAAGGGCTGGAGGGCCTCCTTCAGCCGGCCGACCAGAGCCGAGATATTCGGTTCCTCGTTCAGAACCGGGACAACCGCGTGGATCACAGGAGACCGAGTCGTCGCATCTCACCGCGCTGCCAGAAGATGGCGCGGGGCAGGCCTTCCTCGAGATTCACTCGCGCTCGAAACCCAAGGATCGCCTCCGACTTGGCGCCATCAGGGATCCGCCGCTCCACGTCCTCGTAACGCCCGAAGGTCTCATAGGGAATGAGGCGGACGCTCGGAGCTTCGTTGGGGCGGATCATTGCGGAAATCATTTTCGCGAGGTTCTCGATCGTGATCTCGCGGTCGATGCCGATGTTCAGGACCTCGCCATCCGCCTTGGGCTCGTCGATCGCACGCACGAAGCCTTCCACCATGTCGTCGATGAAGGTGAAGCTCCGCGTCTGTTGGCCGGTTCCGTGAACTTCTAGAGCCTCGCCCCGGAGGGCGGCTCCGATAAACACCGACTGCGGTCCGCCCCACCAGGTGATGTTCTGTTTCGGTCCGTAGCCGCCGAAGAGACGAAGGGCCACGCCTTCGATGCCGTAGCGCTCCCGGAATGCGAAAAGGGCCTGCTCTTCGAACATCTTGGAGACGGCGTAGCTCCAGCGGCGGACTTTCGGCGAGCCAATGACCGAGGCGGACTCTTCATTGAATGGGACCTGCGGATTGCGGCCGTAGCAATCCGAGGTGGAGGCGAGCACCATGCGACGCGCACCACACGCGTGCATTGCGCGGAGGGTGTTGAGCCCGCCTTCGCCATTGATCAGGAGAGTGTCGAGCGCATCGCCGTGGCGAGGAATCTTGCCGGCGGCGAGGTGGACCACCACCTCGGCACCTTCGAAGGCGGCGCGCAGCGCTTCGGGGTCGAGGATCGTCCCCTTGGAAAAGCGGAAAGAAGGGTGATCGAGCAGGGCGCCGAGGTTCTCAAGCGTCCCGTGTGAGAGGTCGTCGATCCCGCTCACCACGTCTCCTCGACCCAAAAGCCTTTCGGTGAGGTTGGAGCCGACAAAGCCACAAACCCCGGTAATGGCGATCTTCACACGGGCGAGTCTACCGGTTGGCCGTCGAGGAAACCGGCGCTTCCGAGGGTAGGCTTTGTCCATGAAGCGAGTCCTCACGGTCACAGGCGCGCGACCTCAGTTCGTCAAGGCGGCGCCTCTGGTGGCCGCCCTGCGCAAGCGTTTCGACCACACTCTGCTTCACACCGGCCAGCACTTCGACGACGCCATGTCGGGCGCCTTCTTTCGAGAACTTGGGATTCCCAAGCCCCAGATTCATCTCGGACTTTCAGGCGGCTCCCATGGTGCGATGACCGGCTCGATGCTGGCCGCGATCGAGAAGGCGCTGATGCGCGTGAAGCCCGACCTCGTGATCGTGCTCGGCGATACCAACTCGACGCTTGCGGGAGCGCTCGCCGCGGCGAAGCTGCACATCGCGGTGGCCCACGTCGAGGCGGGTCTGCGGAGCTTCGACATGAGGATGCCGGAAGAGGTCAACCGCCGCCTCACCGATCATGTGGCCGCGCTGCTCTTTTGTCCCACGAAACTCGCCGCCGCGAACCTCGCCCAGGAGGGCATCCGCAAGGGTGTCTTCATCGTGGGCGATGTCATGACGGACGTGCTCAGGAAGATGAGGAAGCCGGCGCGCGCAGCCCTGCTCGCGCTGAAACTGCCACGCGATTACTACTTCGCGACGGTGCACCGGCAGGAGAACACCGACGACCGGGCCCGTCTGGCCGGGATTCTCGAGGGCTTCGGGAAACTGGCGCATCCGGTGATCCTTCCCCTGCATCCTCGGACCGCCGCCCGGCTCAAGGCCTTCAAACTCAAGCTCCCGGCGAACGTGCGTACAATGGATCCAGCGAGCTACACCCAGTCCCTTGGACTGAGTCTCGGCGCGCGGGCCGTGCTCACCGACTCGGGCGGCCTCCAGAAAGAGGCGTTCCTTCTGGGCAAACCCTGTGTCACCCTTCGCGACACGACCGAGTGGATGGAAACGCTGCTCGGTGGAGCCAACCGCCTTGTGGGCGCCCAAGCTGAGACGATTGTCCTCGCGGTCCGGGCTATCGAGAAAAATCCCCCGAAGGTAAGGCCGGGCCGTATCTACGGGGATGGCCGGAGCGCGGAGCGCATCGCCCGTGTGATCGACCAACACCTCGGCAGGTAGGACGCAACGGAGGACACCACCATGAAAGTGATTCAACCCAAGAGCGACATCCTGCGCGCACTGGCGACAGCGGCCATCTTTGTGAGTTCGGCGGTCGCCCAGCCCGTCCGGCCAGCTGAACCCCTGGCTCTCGTTCGCGCGAACGTCCTCGATGTTCGAACCGGGCGCATCGCAGCGAACCAGACCGTGATCTTGCGCGACGGCAAGGTGGAGAGCATCTCCAGCGCGCCCGCGGGCGCCGGCATCAAGACTATGGATGTCTCCGGCCGCACGCTGGTTCCCGGACTCGTGGACGCGCACACTCACATCGCGAATTTCGCCGCCGCGAAACGAGCGCTCGAGTCCGGGGTCACCACGGTCCGCAGTTCCGGCACCTCCCTGTTTGTCGACGTCGGCCTGCGCGACCTGGTGAAGGCAGGCGGGCTTGCCGGGCCCGATGTCCTGGCCTCCGGTTATCACGTGCGGGATCGGCTCGCCGAGGAGGCGTTCCTCTCGGATCCATCACTCGCGGATCTGATGGGCGGGGTCAAATCCATCGCCGACATTCGCCGCGTCGTCCGAATGAACCTCGCGCACGGCGTCGACTGGATCAAGGTCAACGCCACCGAGCGAGCCGGCACGCCCGATACCGATCCGCGCAAGCAGATGTGGAATGAAGCGGAGATCCGGGCCATTGTCGAAGAGGCGGCACTTAAGGGTGTTCGAGTTCAAGCGCACGCCCACGGTGCTGAAGGAGCCTGGGCCGCGGTGAAGGCCGGTGTCGCGTCGATCGAGCACGGCACCTATCTCACCGACGAGGCGCTCGACATGATGAAACTCAAGGGCATCGCCCTCGTGCCGACGTATTCAACCGTGATTGATCTCGCCGAACCAGGCGGAGACTACGATCAGCCTGCGTTGATCCTACGCGGTCAGGCCATGCTGCCGCGCCTCGCGGAGGTCGTCCAGAAGGCGCACAAGAAAGGCGTCCTGATCGTCACCGGTGCGGACACGGGGTACGGCCCGACCAGTCTCACCCGCGTGTCCCACGAGATCGAAAACTTCGTGAAGTTCGGCATGACGCCCATCGAAGCGATCCGCGCGGCCACCGTGAACGCCGCGGTTCTCTTCAAGATGGAGCGGTCGATCGGTTCCATCGAACCAGGGTTTGACGCCGACCTCATCGCGGTTTCTGAAAACCCGCTCGAAGATGTGCGGACGCTTCAGGATCCGCTGCTCATTATCAGCAACGGCCGCGTGGTCCTCGACCGGCTGAACTTCGGGAAAAAGTGACGAAGCCTCGCACCTCCTCGCTCTTCGAGGAAACGGAGGGAGGCTCGGCGAGCCCGGAACCAGAAACGCGCGCGGAGAGTCGGAAAAGCAAGGACGCCCCCCTCGCCGAGCGAATGCGGCCTGCGACCATCGACGAAATCCTCGGCCAGGAATCGTTGCTCGGGCCAGGCGAGCCACTACACGACGCGCTCACCGGCGGCGAGCTCTTCTCCATGATCCTGTGGGGGCCGCCCGGTTCGGGGAAGACGACACTCGCGCACGCGATCCGCAATCAGACGAAGACCCGGGCCCATTTCGAAGCGCTCTCGGCCGTTCTCACCGGGGTCAAGGAACTCCGCGAGATGCTCGCAAGCGCCGCCCATCGTCGCAGGGCCCAGGGCCGGAGAACGCTTCTCTTCATCGACGAGATCCACCGCTACAACAAATCGCAGCAGGACGCGCTTCTTCCCGCGGTCGAGTCGGGGGATGTGATCCTCATCGGCGCCACCACCGAGAATCCCTCGTTCGAGATCGTGAACGCGCTGCTCTCTCGCTGCCGCGTGTTCGTGGTGAAACCGCTCGAGGGTGAAGCGGTGGTCGATCTGATGCGCCGCGCGCTCGAGAACAAGGAGCGGGGCCTCGGTGATCTCGGGCTCGAGATCGACGACAACGCTTTGATGTTCCTCGCCGAAGTCACCGACGGCGATGCCCGCCGCGCCCTGGGCGCCCTCGAGATCGCGGCCTCCCTCGCGAGGAGCACCGGCCGGATCGACCTCGCCATCGCGCAGAAGGCGCTGTCGCGCAAGGCCCTGCTCTATGACAAGAGCGGGGAAGAACACTTCAATCTCATCAGCGCGCTTCACAAGTCGATCCGCAACTCGGACGCCGACGCATCGCTCTACTGGCTCGCCCGCATGCTCGAAGGCGGCGAGGATCCGCTGTACGTGGCTCGACGCCTGGTTCGTTTTGCTTCCGAGGACGTGGGCCTCGCCGACCCGCACGCGCTCACTCTGGCTATGGCCGCCCAGCAGGCGGTTCACTTCATCGGTCAACCCGAAGGCGATCTCGCCCTCGCCGAACTCGTGGTCTATCTCGCGGCCGCGCCGAAGAGCAACGCGGTGTATGTCGCCTGGGGAGAAGCCCGCAAGGACGCTCTCGAAACACGAGCCGACCCGCCGCCTCAGGCCATCCGCAACGCGCCCACGAAACTGATGAAGAACCTCGGCTACGGCGAGGGCTACAAGTACGCCCATGATGAGGCCGAAGGTGTGGCGGCGATGGAATGCCTGCCTGACCGGCTGAAAGGCCGCGTCTATTTCAACCCCACCACTCGTGGCCGCGAGAAGGATCTTGGGGAAAGGCTCGCGGCATCGAAGGCGATTCGCAAGAGACCCGCGAAGTAGCAAGGATGTCGCTTCCGTGACTTTGCCAGCCGCCCTTCTGTTTGTGCTCATGGCTCTGCCGGTAGTCCTCGCCTTGTTGGGATCGTCGAGAACTTGGATGCGGGCCATAGCCGTCACGAGCTGCCTCCTCCCTTTCCTTCTTCCGGTCTCAGAGCCCTTCTTTCGGGCTGCGGCGGCGCTCCTCACCTGGCTGCTGCTAGTCAAAACCCTGCAGTACACGGCGGGCCATGAAAAGCCCGAAGGCTTTGCCGACCTGATTCAATTCCTCCTCATTCCAGCCGTCGTGCGCTGGGAACAACCCCGCCGCAAGGACACCGCGCGTGCCGGGCGGACCGCGATCACGAGCACCTTGCAACTCGCTCTCGCATTCCTGCTGATGGTG
>JAYUUU010000242.1:0-3007 GCA_043754395.1 Vicinamibacteria bacterium | reverse complement strand
CTGGGTTCTCGAAACGATGGAATCGTGTGCCTCCTTAGCCTCCTCGGTTCGCGCAAAGGTCGCGGAGCGCGCAGCCTGCCCTCGGGGCACGGACCTCGGCGACTCGCGCTCAAGCGCGCAGCCTGGGGCCAGCGCGAAGCCTCCCCTCGGGGGACGCCCCGCTCGCGTGCGCGACCCTCGATGGCCGGCCACGCTCCATCCTTGCCAGAGTTTTCGAGAACGCGGATAGGTCGCTGAGCCGAGATCAAACGTAATCCGGTCGAAGCGACCGCGGCGAGATCAGGAGCCTTAACGCGACCTCATCGTTTGAACGCGATCACTCCAACAAACCCCACCTTCGCAATCCGCGACGCCCACTTCGCGACGCCCGAGTTCGGCCTGAAGTAGCGCCAGGTGTCGAAGGCCGCGGGGGCGAGAACGAGTGCCCCGATCACTCGTTCATCGGTACCGGTGGAGTCCGCGATACCTCGGGTGTCTCTTTCAAATGGACCGTATCGCGAGAAGGCGGCGCCCGCGTAGGCGAGAGAAGTGGCGACGTGAAAGCCGAGCGCGCCCTTCTCGAAGTTCGAGGGGCGGTCTCCCGCGGCGCGGCGCGACAGGATGATTTCGGAAGTCAGGTGCTGGGAGAAGAATCCAGCGCCCGAGATCAACGCTTCTCGCCCGCGCGGCAGATTGGAGCGATGGGTGACCGCGAAGAAAGGCATCGGTCCGAAGCGCACGTCCTTGAGCCGCGGGTCCGCATCGAAGGCGACGTCGAGGGCGAGGTGAGCGCCCTCGTGGATCGCAAACGCGGAGACCGCGCCCGCGAGGAACGGCTTCCAGAAGCCTTCGGCTTGCGCCGAAGGCGCAAGGAGAAGGAGCAGGGCGCAGCCGAAGCCTTTCGCCAACCTGCTAGTCGATGACGAAGGTGATGAGTATGTTCACCTGGTACGCGATGATCTTCCCCTTCTTGATCTCGACCTTCTGTTCCTTGATCCAGGCTGACGTCACGCCGCGGAGGGTCTTGGTGGCGCGGCTGATGCCGACCTGAAGGGCGTCCTCGAAGCTCTTGGCAGAGCGGGCGGTGATCTCGGTTACGCGGGCGACTGAACTCATGGATGTTCTCCTTAAAGGGGCTCGAAAACAACGGCGGGATGCGCACGGCCAAAAACGCGTCGATGTGGACGCGTCGGGCCGGACGACCGCGGCGATTGTAGACCTCCCCTCACCCCTTCCATGTTCGGTGTCGAACACAGTGGCGCTGGGACCTGCTACTCGGCGGCGGCCTTGGGCCCGAAAAGCCGCTTGAGCCCGGCCCCCGCGGCGAGGAGGGCGAGGACGACGAACTTCTCTCTCCTCGTTCGCCGCGGTTGTGTCTTCCTTCATCTCGTTGAGGAGATCCCCGTAGTGGATCCGGCTCTTTATCCGCGGGGATCAGCATCCCGAGAGGGACGTCGCCTTTCGGGTTCCCCCATAGATCGACGAGAACCTTCTGCGAGTCTTCCGGCCCGAGAAATCTGAATGAGGACGCGGATTCTGATCCGCTCCGTTCGGGGCTACGAACCTTGACGTCTCCCTGCCGCCCACATATAGTCCGCCCGCTTTCGTCGTGATGGCGCTTTGCTTGAATCGAGCACCCCGAAACCCCCCGCGCAAGAATCCAAACACGCTCCATACATAGATGATGCCCACCGAAGCCGCCACCAGCCTGCCGGCCTACTTCCCGGTCGTTATGCTGTTCCTGGCCGCGACTGGCTTCGCGCTTTTCAACGTCATCCTTTCACAGCTTCTCGGCCGCCCGCGGCCCAATCCGGAGAAGAGCGCCGTGTACGAGTGCGGCGTTCCCTCGGTGGCGAAGCTCTCGGAGCGTTTTCCGATCAAGTTCTACCTTGTCGCGATGTTGTTCATTCTGTTCGACGTGGACGCCGCGTTCCTCTACCCCTGGGCGCTCGTGTTCAAGGAACTTGGGATGTTCGGTTTTATCGAGATGATGGTGTTCATGGGCCTGCTCGGTTCGGGCTTCGCTTACGCGTGGAAATCGGGCGCGTTCGAGTGGTAGAGAGATAGCGCGGCCCATGCCTTTTACCGCTGAGAACCGCAGAGCGCTCGACGCCACGATCGCGAAGTATCCGATCAAGCGCTCAGCCCTACTGCCCGCACTACACCTCGCGCAGGAGCAGGACGGCTACATCAGCCCCGAGGCCATGGCGGAGATCGCCGAGATCCTGAGCCTTTCCACTGCCCAGGTTCACGACACCGCGAGCTTCTACACAATGTTCTCCCTCAAGCCCGAGGGGAAGACGCTGATCGAAGTCTGCACAACGCTGTCGTGCGCGCTCGGCGGATCCGAAGGCTTGATGAACCGCACCTGCGGCAAGCTCGGCATCAAGCCGGGACAGACCACCGCGGACGGCAAGTTCACGGTGAAGCCGGTCGAGTGCCTCGCGGCCTGCGGCGGCGCCCCTGCGGTGCAAGTGAATGGCGAGTGGCTCGAGAACGCGACCGATAAGGACATGGACAGGGTCCTCGCGGGCGAGACGGTCTACCGGCCGTTCGAGTGGCCAAAGAGCCCGGGCGAACCGCTCATCTTCAAGAACGTATGGACCGCGGGTTCGCAGTCGATCGATGTCTACAAGAAGAGCGGCGGTTACGCGAATCTCAAGAAGTATCTCGAGATGGTGCCCGAGGACATCACCGAGCAGGTGAAGAAGTCGGGCTTGCGAGGACGCGGGGGTGCCGGGTTCCCGACCGGTCTCAAGTGGACGTTCCTTCCGAAGGACTCGCCCAAGCCGCGGTATCTCTGCGTGAACGCCGACGAGTCCGAGCCCGGCACCTATAAAGACCGCGTGATCATCGAGAAGGATCCGCACTTCCTGATCGAGTCGAGCATCATTTCGGCTCACGCCATCCGCTCGAAGTCCTGCTACATCTACATACGCGGCGAGTTCCACGAGGGCGCGCGCGTCCTCAACAAGGCCGTTGAAGAGGCCTACGCCGCGGGTTATGCGGGCAAGAACATCATGGGCAC
>JAYUUU010000241.1:0-2578 GCA_043754395.1 Vicinamibacteria bacterium | reverse complement strand
CTTCGAGCCGAAGACGGGTGCTTTGATCTGGAAATTCAACGCCAACCCCAAGGACGCGGTCTATCGCCTCGGTGGCAGCGGAACGAAGAACGACATCATCGCGACTCCGGTGGTTTACGACGACAAGGTCTACATCGGCGTCGGTCAGGACCCCGAGCACGGCGAGGGTGTCGGCAACTTCTGGGTCATCGATGCCTCGCTCACCGGCGACATCACCGACAAGGCGGTAGTCTGGCGCCGGGGCGGCGACGAGTTCCATCGCACGATTTCCACGGTCGCGATTCATGATGGCATCGCGTACGCCGCTGACCTGTCGGGCTTCCTCTACGCTCTCGATGCGAAGACGGGAACGCTCTTCTGGAAGCACGACATGCTCGCCGCGGTCTGGGCATCGCCTTTAGTCGCCGACGGCAAAATCTATCTTGGCGACGAGGACGGCGATGTTTCCGTTCTCGCGGTGGGCAAGACCAAGAAGATTCTGAGCGAGATGAACATGGGCTCCGCCGTCTACGCGACCCCTTACCCCAAGGACGGCGTCTTGTATCTCCTGGCGCGGAACCGCGTTTTCGCGATCAAGGAAGGCGCTAAGTCCGCCGCGAAGTGACGCGGGCCGTGTGGGGCCTCTCATGAACCGCCCGCTTTCGCGTCGAGAGTGGCTCGCGAGTTGCGCCTCGGGGGCGGCCCTGCTCACGCTGCCTCGTGAGCTTCCCGCGCAAACCGCTGCGGCGGAGCCAGGCTGGCCCATTTTCCGCGGAGACGCCGCGCTCACCGGTGTGGGTGCTTCGTCGTCACTTCCCGCGACACCGAAAATCCTGTGGAGTTTCGAAGCGGAAAGCGAACCCACGTCGCCGGTGGTCATGGGCGACCGCGTGGTGGTGGCCACCCGCGATGGCGACCTCATCTCTCTCGACTTCAACGCGGGCAAGCAGGTTTGGCGGACGAAGGTCGAAGCAGGTTTTGAAGGCGCACCCACCTGCGCGCCCGGCCTTGTGGTTCTCCCCGACCTCGAAGGGAGCATCCACGCGTTTGCCTCTTTGGACGGCAAGAAACTCTGGACGCATACGACCGAAGGGAAGTCGGAGATCAAGGCCTCGGTCGCGGTCGCTTCGGGGGTCGCGGTTGTGGGGTCGTATGACGGGACGCTCCACGCCTTGAATCTCGCGGATGGAAAGCAACGCTGGGTGCACGAGAGCGAGGCGCAGATCCACTCGACCTGCGCGATTCACAGCAACGTCGCCTACGTGGCCGGCTGCGACGGCCATTTTCGAGGGCTCGATGTTCAGACCGGAGCGGTGAAGCTCGACGTACGCTTCGGCGGCTACACCGCCGCCTCCCCGGCAATCAGCGATGGCGTGGCCGTCTTCGGCACCTTCAGTAACGACGTGGTCGCGATCGATCTCGCGAAGAAAACCGTGATCTGGCGCTACACGCCGAAGAAGCAGTTCCCCTTCTACTCTTCGGCCGCGATCGCGGGCGGTCTCGTCTTCGTGGGATCGCGCGACAAGTCGCTCCACGTCCTTGACCTCAAGACCGGCGAGCTCCGATGGGCCGCGGACACGCAGGGGAAGATCGACTCTTCACCGGCGGTTCTGGGGAATCGCGTGTTTTTTGGCTCCCACGACGGCCGAATCCGAGGCGTGGACGTCAAAACCCGTCAGAGCGTGTTCTCGTACGAGACAGGTGCGCCCATAGCCACGTCCCCAGCACTCGCCGGGAACCGGCTGCTGGTCGCGGCGACCGACGGACGTATCCTGTGTTTCGGCTGACGATCCGCAGTTTTCAAAGCCCCAGGCTCAGGAGTTTCCATGAAAACGTTCGCCCCCAAGGCGCTGGCCCTGCTCGTCGGTTTGCTTCCCACCGCGAATGCCGCCGCCGACTGGCCGCAGTTCCGCGGCGTCAACCGGGATGCGCAGTCGACGGAAAAGGGCCTGCTCCAACAGTGGCCGACGGGAGGCCCCAAACTCGCCTGGCAGGTGAGCGGTTTGGGTGGCGGTTACTCGAGTGTGTCGATCCAGAACGGACGGCTCTTCACGATGGGCGACATCGGGACCGATCAGTTCGTCATCGCCCTCTCGCTCGACACCAAGGCGATTCTCTGGAAGACGAAGATCGGTCCGGCCTGGACCGAGGACCGCTACGCGGGCCCGAGAGGCACGCCCACCGCCGATGGCGATGTGATCTATGCGATCGGCACCGAGGGAGACCTGATGGCTCTTGAGGCCGCCACCGGAAAGCTGCGCTGGAAGAAGAGCCTGCCCGGTGATTTCGGCGGCAAGGTGATGTCCGGCTGGAAGTGGGCAGAGTCACCGCTTGTCGATGGCGACCGTCTGATCGTGACGCCGGGTGCGGCGAGTGCCCTCATGGTCAGCCTCGAAAAGGCGAGCGGCAAGGAGATCTGGCGCACCAAGGCGGGCGAGATGGGTCCTCAGGGTCGCGATGGCGCCGGATACTCCTCCGTGGTGATCTCGAATGGCGCCGGGGTGAAGCAGTACGTTCAGCTCATGGGCCGCGGTGTGGTGGGGGTGCGCGCGTCCGACGGGAAATTCCTGTGGAGCTACAACAAGGTCGCAAACGACAC
>JAYUUU010000240.1:0-5293 GCA_043754395.1 Vicinamibacteria bacterium | reverse complement strand
CCGCCTTCAGCCTGCTCGCCCTCGTCCTCGCCGCCACCGGCCTCGGGGCCCTGCTCTACCATCAGGCCCAGAGCCGTTCCCGCGAATTCGGTGTGCGCCTGGCCCTTGGTGCGCGTCCCCGATCGGTCGTGGCCATGGTGCTCGCGCGGGGGTCCCGCCTATCCGCGCTCGGTGCGGCAATTGGGCTCCTTGGTTCCTACTATCTGGCGCCGCTTGTGGAAACGTTCCTCTTCGAGGTCGCTCCGCAGGATCCGTGGACATTCGCCGGTGTGGCCTTGACTCTCGGCGGGACCAGTCTCCTGGCCGCGGCGATACCGGCGTGGCGGGCCGGCCGCACGGACCCGATGAGAGTTCTTCGTTCCGACTAGCGGACGATCCCTGGAGGAGCCGGAATGACTGGATTGATGAACGACGTGCGCGTGACCTGGCGGCGCCTGTTGAAGACGCCCGGCTTCACACTGGGCGCGGTGTTGACTCTGGCCCTCGGCATCGGGGCTTCGACAGCGGTCTTCGCGGTGGTGAGCGGAGTGTTGTTGCGGCCCCTTCCGTTCAAGGACGCCGAGCGTCTCGTGTTCATCACCCGCGAGGGCGATGTGGGAATCCCCGACGGCGAGGATTGGCGGAAGGACTCACGCACCCTCGAGGAGATTGCCCTCTTCCTCCGCAGCTGGGACGTCGACCTCATCGGATCGGGGGAGCCCCTGAGGCTCAATGCGTCGGTGGCGGAACCGAATCTCTTCAGGGTCTTCCAGGCACAGCCCCTTCGCGGCCGGTTCTATGGCGACGCCGATAACAAAGCCGGGGCCCCGCCGGTCGTGGTGATCAGCGAAGGCTTGTGGAAGAGGCAGTTCGGGTCGGACTCAACGGTCATCGGGCGCAGCGTAGTGTTGTCGGATACTCCGACCACAATTGTCGGGGTCGCGCCCGAAGAACTCGACTTCCTGCGCGATGGCGTCGACATCTGGGTGCCGGCGCCCTTCGTGCCGTGGGCCTTGACGAACCGCGGCTCGAACAACTTCGACGCGATCGGCCGTCTTCGGGCCGGAGTGAGCATCGAGGAATCGGTGACGGAGATGGCCGCCATCTCCCGCAGGCTCGAGGCCGCCTATCCCGCGACGAATCGCGGAAAGATCGTGGCTCCCATCGGGATGCTCGACTTCATGGTGGGTTCGGCGCGTCGCGCCCTGCTCGTTCTCCTCTTTGGCGTGGGCATCGTCGTCCTCGCCTCGAGCGTGAACCTCGCCACGTCGCTTCTCGCCCGGTCGGCTGGGCGGCGTGAGGAGTACGCGGTTCGGCTCGCTTTGGGCGGCGGCCAGCGAGCGATTGCGAGGCATGCGGTTCTCGAAGGGCTGATGCTGTCGTCCGCGGGAGGACTTGGGGGCGCCCTTCTCGCGGTGCTCGCGCGCGAAACCCTGATCGCGGTGGTGGGAGGCAGTGTGCCGCGGGCCTGGGCGATCTCGCTCGATTCCCATGTGCTCGGCTTCTCGGTTCTCGTCTCTCTCATCGCCGGTGTGTTGATGGCGGCTCTCCCCGCGTGGCAGGTCCTTCGTGGGGACCTCGCCCCGTTTCTTCGCACCGCCGGTCGTGGGGGTTCGCCGGGAGGGACGCGTCAGTTGATGGACGGCATCGTGGGCATTGAAGTGGCGCTCGCGGTCATTCTTCTAGTGGGCGCGGGCCTGCTGCTTCGCACGTTCGAGCGGCTCCAGGCGGTTCCGCTTGGATTCAATCCAAGCCACCTGCAGATGGCGGGCGTCACTCTGCCGGAGTCGCGCTACCTCGACAAGATTCCTCAACAGATCGCGGTGTTTCGACAGGTCCTCGACCACGTGCGCTCCACGAATGGCGTCGAGAGTGCGGCTTACGTCCTCACGCCTCCGCTCGACCCGCGCGGAGGTGCTGGCGGCTCGATGCGGTTCTCTACGAAGCCCGAGGCCATGCCGGTCGAGAACCCGGGAGCCCGGGCGAGGATGGTCATGGGGGACTACTTCGAAACCATTGGCACGAAGATCGTGGAGGGACGCGGTTTTGGCCCGGAGGACCACGAGGGAACGCAGCCCGTCGCGATCATCAACGAACGTTTCGCACGCGAATTCTGGCCCACGTCGAGCCCGATCGGCGCCCAGCTTGCCTGGGCGGGGTGGACTGAAGGTCCGCCGGTTTGGATGACGATCGTGGGCGTGGCCCAGAACCTGAAGGGAGCCACACTTCAAAGCCGCGACTACCGCACGCTTTACGCGCCTTACGAACAGCACATCGCGGGATGGCAGCGCTGGGGGTCGATCGTAGCGCGGACGCGGATGAGCGAGTCGGCGTTTGGTGATGTGATGAAGGAGGGCCTGCGGCGAGCCGATCCCGCGGTACTCTCGAGTTACGTGCCGGGCCGCGACGCCGCGCGGACCGAGCCCGCAGTTGCCTTAAGACAGGAGTAACAGGGGGAATCGTGGGCTTTGGTGAATTGATGGGCGCACTCAAGGGTCTGAGGCGCAATCCGCGGATTAGCGTGATCATGGTGGCGACGTTGGCCCTCGGGCTTGGCGCGAACACCACGATCTTCTCGCTGGTGAAGAGCGTCCTCTTCGTCGACGCGGATTTCGGCCGGAGCACCGGCCGCGTCATTTCGATCCATTCGATGCACCCGTCGCGCGCGCAGCAGCTCGACGACGCCGAACTGTCGTGGCCGGAGTTCGAGACAGTGCGTGCTTCGTTGCGGGGGCTCGAGCAGGTCGAGGGGTACACGGAACGAAACTTCACTCTGGATACCGAGGAGGGCGCGGTGCCCGCGCTCGGCGCCTCGGTAACGCCGGAGCTGTTCGCGCTCATCGATGCTCAGCCCGCCATGGGTAGAGTTCTGAGGGACGACGACGCGCAGGACTTCGGGTTCGAAACCACGGTGGTTCTCTCACACGCTTTGTGGCAGAGGCAGTATGGCGGCGACGCCGGCATTCTCGGCCGGCGGATCCGCATCAATGGGCGCGGGCTTGAGGTGGTTGGCGTGATGCCCCGAGGCTTCGCTTTTCCGGAGCGCCAGGAATTGTGGCTCGCCTATAAGCCTGGAGCCGCGCAACCGAATGCCTCCCGCTTTCTTCTCGCCCTCGGGCTGCTTAAGCGCGGTGAGGACCTCGCGAGCGTTGCCGCGCGACTCGAACCGATCAGTCTCGAGCTCGAAAGGCGTCTTCCCGAGACGCAACTCGACTACCGTTTGAAGGTCGCCCGTTTTCCCGACTCGCTGATGGGCGGCACGCCCCAGGCCATGAGCGCGTTGCTGATGGCGGTGATGCTGGTCCTGCTGATCGCGTGCGCGAATCTCGCCGGACTTCTAGTGGCGAGGACGATCGACCGCAGGAGGGAGCTGGCCCTTAAGGTGGCGCTTGGGGCATCGCGAGCGACCCTCATTCGAGAATTGCTCGCGGAGGTCTTCGTTTTGTCGAGCGCGGGCGCCGCTCTTGGCTGGTTGTTCGCGAACGTGGCGGTGCCCCGCCTCGTGGCCTCCTTTCCAGAAGCTCCGCCTTACTGGATGCGCTTCGAGGTGGATGGCGCGGCGTTCTTGTATTGCCTCGGTCTCACTTTCCTCACCACCCTCGTGGCCGGTCTGCTTCCGGCCTGGAGGTCGGCTTCAGTGCATCCCGGTGTGGATCTCAAAGACGCGGGTCGCGCGGTCTCGAGGGGTCCGCGCACGAGGATCCTCCAGGAAGGAATCGTGGTGGCGCAGGTCGCGGCGTGTCTCGCGCTTGTGGTCGCGGCCCAGCTCATGATCCAGTCCTTCAACAACCTGCAGAAGGCCGATGCCGGAGTGAAGGAAGAGGGCCTCCTGACCGCGCGCGCCTACCTCTCGGGCGACGAAGTCGATTCGCCAGCGGCGAAGGCGCGAGCCATCGCGAGCCTCGTCGATGGTATCGCCGCTCGCCCGGGCGTCATTCGAGCGGCCGTGACCACCGCGATCCCTGCCGACGATGGCGGGCCGACCGCAATGCTCGTGAAGGATGTCGGCGCCGCAACGCAGGACGAGATCCCGGCCACCGTGATTGGGGCGAGTGGTGGTCTCTTCGAAGCGATGGGCACGTCTCTCATCCGCGGCCGCGACTTCACACGGACTGAGTTCGAGGACGAGGCGGCGAATGTCGTGATCGTCAGCAGGTCTCTGGCGTCATCCATCGGCGGCGGCGCAGACGTGATCGGGCGGGCCATAGCACTTCGCTCGGGACCGGCGCACGAGTGGCGCACCATCGTCGGTGTGGCCCCCGATGTCCAATACGAAGAGTTCGGCGAGGAGACCCGCGCGGCCCGCCGCGCGATGTATGTCCCCTACGCGCGTCTCGGTTGGCGGAGCGTGGCGGTCTTGGCGCGGACGAGGGGGTCCTCGGAGCCGCTGATCGCCGAGCTGCGTCCCCTGGCGAAAGCAGCCCATCCGGGAATCGCTCTGTTCGCGGCTAGAACGATGGCGCAAGTGAGAATCTCGACCACGTGGGATCAGCGCTTCTTCGCGCGCCTCATGGGTCTGTTCGCGGGTGCCGCCATGCTGCTCGCCGGGATCGGCCTCTACGGTCTCCTCAGTCAGTTCGTCGGATCGAGAACCCACGAGATCGGGGTTCGCAGGGCTCTCGGCGCCTCCGGCCGCGCCATCGCGGCGTTGGTGCTTTCGAGGGCTGGGGCGATCACCGGATTGGGTCTTGCCTCCGGGGCGCTTTTATCCGTCGCGGCGGCGCGAGGCCTCTCGAGCCTTCTCTACGGCGTGAGTGCCGTGAATCCTTCGACGTTTGGGCTCGCTGCCCTGACGATCGTGGTCCTCATGCTCATCTGCGCTTTCGTCCCGGTGCGGCGCGCGGCGAGGGTCGACCCGATCGTGACCCTGAGGGAAGAATGAAACCTTTTGAAACCCACAGGAGAAACCAGAAAAGACCATGATCGAACTACGCAACCTCGAGAAGTCGTACCCCCTGGCCGCGGGCCGCGTGTACGTGCTGCGGAACATCACTTTGTCGATCGCCGAGGGTGAGTTCGTCTCGATCATGGGTCCCTCCGGAGCGGGGAAGTCGACTCTGCTGCACATTCTCGGCATGCACGACGGCGATTTCACTGGGGACTACGAGTTCCGCGCCGAAATCGTGAACAAACTCAAACCGCGTGACCGTCAGGAGCTTCAGAAGCGAAACATCGGTTTCGTCTTCCAGAGCTTTCACCTGCTGGATGACCTCACGGTTTACGAGAATCTCGAGCTTCCCCTGTCGTATCGCGACCTCAAGAAAGGCGAGCGCCAGGCGATCGTGGCCGATGTACTCGACAAGTTCAACATCGT
>JAYUUU010000239.1:0-4854 GCA_043754395.1 Vicinamibacteria bacterium | reverse complement strand
GAGAACTGGTGCCGCAAGGGCACGGCGGACTTCGACCTCGCCGTCGTCCTCCCCTAGTGCTCCCGTAGTGATCCTCGCCTTCCAGTCGGACCTCGTCGCCCGCATCCGAAAGACTGTGGCGGATGCCTTTGGCGTCACCTTGGGCGAGATCCTCGTCCAAACCACACCCAAGCTCGAACTGGGCGACATGGCGCTGCCTCTGGCCTTCGATCTCGCGAAGAAAATCGGGCGCAAGCCGCGCGACATCGCCCAGGAGCTGGCGCCGAAGCTGACGGGTCTTGAAGGAGTCTCCCGGGCGGACGTCGCCGGAGGAGGTTTCATCAACCTCTTCCTCGACCGAAGGGCCTTCACCACGCGCCTGGCTTCGTCTATCACCGCTCCGCAAGGGCGCGACAAACGCCCTGGGCGGGTGATCGTCGAGCACACGAGCATCAATCCCAACAAGGCCGCCCACATAGGCCACGTCCGCAATTCGATCCTCGGCGACACCTTCGTTCGCCTCCTCCAGGCGCGGGGCCACGAGGTTCTCACTCAGAACTACATCGACGACACCGGTGTCCAGGTCGCGGACGTCATCGTCGGATTCGAGCAGCTCGAGAAGAAGTCCCTCGCCGAGGTGCGCGCCCTCGATGCCCGTTTCGATTATTACTGCTGGGACCTCTACGCCCGCGTTTTCGAATGGTATGGCGAGGACAAAGAGCGCAAGGCGCTGCAGGCCGCGACGCTGCATGCCATCGAGAAACATGACGGCGCCACCGCGGAACTCGGCGAGTACGTGGCGGCTCGGATCGTCCGCGCGCACATCGCGACGATGCGGCGGCTCGACATCGGCTACGACCTTCTGGTCCGCGAATCCGACATTCTCCGCCAGCACTTCTGGGCGAAAGCCTTCGATCTCCTCAAGGAAACGAAGGCGATCGAGTTCGAGAACGAAGGCAAAGCCAAGGGCTGCTGGGTCCTCAAGATGGACGCGACGGATGGCGGCGTCGATGAGAACAAGATCATCGTCAGAAGCAACGGGACGGTGACGTACACCGGCAAGGACATCGCCTATCAGCTCTGGAAGCTCGGCAAGCTCGGCCTCGACTTCCGGTACCGCCGGCACGAGGACTCGACGACCGCTCGGCCTCTCTGGTCGTCGACGAGCGGCGCCGCGGATGATGGCGCGCCCGGTTTCGGCGCGGGTGCTTCTCTTGTCTTCAACGTCATCGATGTCGGCCAGAGTTACCCGCAGCGCGTGGTGAAAGCCGGCGTCGCCGCAGTAGCGGGGCCGGAGAGCGCTGATGGAACCCGCCATCTCGGCTACGAGAAAGTCGTGCTGTCTTTGGCCACCGCGAAGGAACTCGGCTACGAAGTCGATGAAGACGCGGGTGTCGTGAAGGTCTCGGGCCGCCGTGGTCTGGGGGTGAAGGCCGATGATCTCATCGACGCTCTCGAAGCCAAGGCTTCGAACGAGATCGCAACCCGGGATCCCGAACGCTCGGCCGCGGATCGCGCCAAAGCCGCCCATGACATCGCGGTGGGCGCCTTGCGCTATTTCATGCTGCGCTTCTCGCGCAACCGGATCATCACTTTCGATATGGAGGAAGCCCTCGCTTTCACCGGCGAGACCGGCCCCTACATCCAGAACAGCGTGGTCCGTGCGAAGAACATCCTCGTGAAAGTGGCTTCCGAAGGCCACGATCTCCAAGCACTCCTGACTCGATCCCTGGACAAGGGCCTCCTGAGCACGTGGCTCGCGAGCGAAGAAGGGTCGTCGGCATGGTCTTTGTTCCTCGCCATGGCCCGCACCGAGGAAGCGATTGAAACCGCGGTGCGCACCGAAGAGCCGAGCGTCATGACCCGGCACGCCTTCCAGATCGCCCAGGCTTTCCACGGCTACTACCAGAACCCCGCCCACAGCGTCCTGCGTGCTGAGACCGAAGACCTGCGCGCCGTCCGCGTCCTCGTGGTGGACCTGTTCGTGCGGCACACCACCGATGTGGCCTCCCTCCTCGGCATTCCGATTCCGGATCGCATGTGAGCGCTCCCCGACCCCGAATCGTCATCACGGCCGGCAGCAATCCCGGAACCACGAACCACACGTGGCTCCGGTTCGACTACCTCCACGCGATCTCCAAAGCGCGGGGCCTGCCGAGCATTGTCGCCTCGGGATTCACCAATCCGCTCGATGAAGCGGAGCAGCTCGCCGGCGAGATCCTCGACAACTGCGATGGATTGATGCTCTCGGGCGGCACCGATGTGGATCCGAAGATTTTCGGCGAGATCCCGCACACCGCCCTCGGCCGCGTCGATGGTCCCAGGGACCCCTTCGAGATCACGCTCGCTCGCGAGGCGGTGCGTCGCGACATGCCCGTGCTCGGCATCTGCCGAGGCCTCCAGGTCCTCAACGTCGCGCAGGGCGGCACGCTGATTCAGGACATTCCAAGCGATGTCGAGAACGCGGTGACCCACGAGGCGGGCGAGAACCGGGTTGAGATCGCTCATGAAGTAACCATCCAACCGGGGTCTCGTCTGGCCAACCTGCTTTCAACCACGAGGGTCGGGGTGAATTCATTCCATCACCAGGCGGCGAAGCGTCTCGGCGAAGGCCTCACTCAAACCGCGACATCTCCCGCGGATGGCATTGTCGAGGGACTCGAGATGTCCGACCGCACGTTCGTGGTCGCGGTGCAGTGGCACCCGGAGAACTTCTGGAGAACGTCACCCCTGTTCGACGGCCTCTTCACCGGTTTCGTCGAGGCCGCGCACAATTGGGCCGGGAAACGAAGGTCGCTGCGAGCGTCATGATGCCTGCGGGAGCGCGTCGTCTTGTCGCCGCGGCATCCCTCATCGCACTCCTCGCTCCTTTCGCCCAGGCCGCGAGCCTTAAGTGGGAGAAGGACTACATGTCGGCGAAAAGCCGGGCCCGCGGCGAAGGCCGCATCGTCATGGTCGACTTCTGGGCCGCCTGGTGTACGTTCTGCGACAAGCTCGACCAGACCACCTACAAGGATCCAGGCGTCGTGGGCCGGCTCGCAAAAACGACGGTGGCGGTCAAGGTGAACACTGAGGGCCGCGCGGACGAGCAGGAACTCGCGGCCGAGCACGGCGTTGAAGGGCTGCCCACCATCGGCTTCTTCACCCCTGAGGGCCGCGCGGTCGCGCGCATCGAGGGCTATGTGAACGCCGAGAGTTTCCTCAAGCTCCTGACTACCGCGGAGATCGAAGGCGCCGACATGCTCGCTTGGGAAAAGGCCCTGAAGGCGGAGCCTGACAACTTCGCCGCCCTCTATGGCCTGGGCTCGAAGATGTACGAACTCAACTACCACGACGACGCCCGACCGCTGCTCGAGCGGGCGCGCAGGAATGACAAGGGCTCGCTCCGCGAGCGCAAGCGCGTGCGCATGATGCTCGCGCGGATCATCGAGACCCAGTCGAGTTTCATCGATTCGGAGACGATGCTTCGCGAGGGTCTGGCCCTGCCGAAAGAGCCCGACATCGACCCGCGTCTTCAGATCCTGCTCGCGCGCTGCCTCGCGAGCCTCGGCAAGCGATCAGAGGCGAGAGCCGAGCTCACCAGACTCATCTCGACCTACCCGGCCCATCCGGTCACGAAGACGGCGAAGAAGACCCTCGAAGAGCTGAAGTAGACCGCGACACCACTTCGGCGATCCGCGCACTCAACTCCTTCGCGCGGCCCCCTCCAATCAGATCGAAGTGATGGCCGGGGATATCGACAACGTCGACCCCGCGCCTGGCGAGCGCCCGCCAGTCGCCAGGCAGGTCGGACTTCGCGCTGCGTTCGTTGGCCCGGAAAAGGGTGACGCCGAGGTCACCCGGCGCGACCCGATGGTTCTGCGCCGCGACCTTGAGCCCGGGCATGAACATGGCCTGGCCGCGCGGCTCGCCGGAGCGGGGCGCGGCGATCATCCGGTTCAGCCACCGTTTCAGGCGATGCGCAAGGGTCGGTGGCTGGATGTACGGCTTTCCGGGCACGAACGTATCGATAAGCCCGATGAACGCGACGGTCTCGCCTTCGGCCTGAAGCTGTCGGGCCATTTCGAAAGCGAGAACGCCGCCCACCGAGTGTCCAAGGAGGAAGTACGGTCCGCGGGGCTGAACCGATCGAAGGGCGAGGACGGCGAACGCACTCGCTGAAGAGATCGCGATCGGCGGCTTGAGACCCACAAAGGACAGGCCGAGAACGGGCTGGCGCGAGTCGAGCGCCTGGATCAAAGGAAAGAACCACATCGGATCGCCGGCAAGACCGGGAAGGCAGATGAGCGGAGGGAGGTCGCCACCTTCGCGCAACCAGTTGATCGCGACTTCGCCTTCGCTCCCCCGCTCGACCAGGCGGGCCAGGGAGGCGACCGTAGGGGCGCCGAGCAACGCGGCCGCGGAAAGACGGACCGACAGCGCCTGATCGATCTTCGTCATCAGCGCCACGGCCTTCAAAGAGTCGCCGCCCCATTCGAAGAAGTCATCGTCCACACTCAGGTCCGTCCGGCCCAGGACATCGCGAAAGAGAGAGAGCAGAAGCGCTTCGGTTTCATTGCGGGGTGTGGCGGTGGAGGGAGCCTTTCCCAAAGGGTCAGGAAGGCTCGACCGATCCACCTTGCCCGAGGCGGTGAGCCGGAGGGCGGGGAGTCGAACGAACACAGAGGGAATGAGAACGGCAGGCAGCCGCTCTGACAGATGGGTGCGCAGCGCAGCCGCGGATGCGGATGCGGCCCCGCCTCGATCCACAACGTAGGCCACCAGTCGCTCCCGGCCGGTCGAATCAGGATGCGTCCGCACCGCGGCATCGGCGACCGCTTCGTGGAGGCGGAGCGCGTCTTCGATCTCCTTTGGCTCGGCCCGGACACCATCGAG
>JAYUUU010000238.1:0-4126 GCA_043754395.1 Vicinamibacteria bacterium | reverse complement strand
TTCGCGCTGCCGGCCTCGATTCGCGCGTTCGCCGCCGAGCTTCACAAGCGACACGAATCGCTCGACGTGCTCGTGAACAACGCGGGCATCTGGTCCACCAGCCGGCGCGAAACCAGCGACGGGCGGGAACTGGTGTGGGCCACGAATCAGCTCGGCTACTTCCTCACCACCGATCTGCTGCTGCCGATACTTCGCGCAGCGCCCTCGGCCCGCATCGTCAGCGTCGCGTCCGAACTCGCCAGAGACCTCGATCTAGCGGATGTCGAGTTCAAGCGACGCGCCTACACGCCCATCACGGCTTACGCTCAGTCGAAGCAGGCGAACCGGATGTGGACGCGCGCCCTGGCCCGGCGGCTTAAGGGTACTTCGCTCACCGCGAACTCGATGCACCCGGGCGGTGTCGCCACCGGCATGGTCGGAAAAGGAGGCGGGGTTCTGGTGCGCCTTGCCGGAATGGTCGCTCAGCACATCGGAAGGACTCCCGCCGAAGGGGCCGATACGGTCATCTGGCTCGCCACCTCAGAGGAAGTCGCGGGGCGGAGTGGCCTTTTCTATGTCGACCGGCGCGAGCGTCGTTGCCGGTTCACCAATGAGCCCGAAGAAGAGAAGCTTTACGAGCTGTGCGCGTCGATGCTTCCTCGGTAAGACGCCCTAGCGATTGGCAGATAGAGACCGGTCGAGCACGTCGAGCGCCGCCGCGAGGGCCTGGGCGCTTTGGGCCTTGTGTTCCTCAGACGGGCGTTCGGGGAGGCGGTTCAGCATCGGGGCGTGTTTGAACTGGACGCCGTGGCGGGCGAGGGTCTTCGCGATCCGGCCCTTCTTGTCGCGAAGCGTTTCGAGCGCCGACATCCGGCCGTGGCGGGTGAGCGCTTTCCGCGCGCTGTAGCGCATGATGTCGTAGCGGAACATCGTGAGGTCGTCGCGAGTGGGCTGGATGAGCAGGATGTCGACTTCCGGGTGCTCGGTCCGGTAGCGGTCCAGGCCGTACTCGAATCGTCCGTGCAGGAGGATGCGGAGCACCTGGCCCAGCACCGTGTCGACGCCGTGGCTCGACAAAGGCCCGAGCGAACTTCGCGAAGCGCCGTTCAGAATCGGCACCAGAGGATTGATGCAGATGATGAGGTCGGCGCCCTGGCGTATCGCGAGATTGATGTGGGCGGTCTTGGTGACCCCGCCGTCCACGTAGTCGACGCCCTTGAGGTGAACCGGGCGGTAGAGGCCGGGAAGTGCCGTGGAAGCCTGGACCGCTTCCGAGATCGTCACGGAGCGGTGCTTCTTGTCTCCGAAGGCGACGGTCTCGCCGCGGTCGAGATCGACGGCTACGATGCGGAGCGGGGTGCGGAGTTCGTCGAAACTGTTGGTCTTCGCGAAACGCTTGAAGAGATTCCGGAGAAACTCCTCGACCCCCGAGTTGTCGAGGAAACCCGGCGGAATGGCCTCGAGGAACGGGAGCAAGACGTCGTGCGGCGATGAGGTGTCTCCGGAGAAAAGTGCTTTCGCGGCCTTGAGGGTGGCGCCTGGAAGCCGCAGGGCGCGCCGCGCGTATTCGGCGACACCGAGGCGGAAGATCGCGGCGGCCGGCACACCGAAGGGGCTCGCCCCTCCGGTGGTGATCTCGCGGTAGATCTCGCCGGGGCCGAAGCCCGAGGCGAGCAGAGAAGCCACGAAAGCACCTCCGCTCACCCCGACGTAGCAGTCGAGCCGCGTGAGATCGAGATCGAGTGTCTCATCGAGAGCCTTGAGACACCCGATCTCGTAGAGGGCGCCGGTGACGCCTCCGCCCGCGCAGACGAGGGCGATTTTCGACTTCCGGCGCCTGGGCTTTCTGGCCTGCGTCATCCCGATAAGCCTATGCGAAAGCGAAGGCCTCGCGAGGCTTACTTGCGCTTCAGGCTATCGATCTTGCGCGAAAGCTCTTCGACCCGCTTGGCGAGGAGATTGATCTCCGAGCGCGTCGGGATGTTGAGCGAGGCGAGGGTCGTCTTGACCGCGCCTTCAACGCGCTTGCCAAGGCCCTTTCGCTCCTTCTCGACTCGCGTGCCGATGTCGGCGACGCGGTGGGCGATGTCCTTGCGGATCGCTTTCGACTGCCGGGACAGGTGTTTCTGGGTCTCGCTCGCGAAAGCCTGCGCGCGCTCGAGGGCGGGCTTGCCGCTTTCGATGAGGGCCTTCACGCGCTCCTCCGCGGTCTTGGGCGCATCCTTGATGGCGGAAACGGCATCCTGAGTGAACGTAGTCTTCTTGACGGTCTTGCGCGCGGCGCGCTTGGTGGGGCGGGGCATGTGTCTAACTCCTTGTTTTGGGGGATGAGGGGGTGTGGGCGCGGCGGGCCCGGGTTTTGGGTGCTGGGGGCGAATTGCGAGCGTTCGGCCTCGCGACGAAGGTTTCGAGGGCTTTGAGTTCCCGCGCGAGTCCGGCAATGGTCGTAACCGCGCGTCCCGGACGAAGGGTCGCGGTCCCGGCGGCCTGAACACCGCTGTGAATGGCGGCCTCGACTTCTTTGCGAAGGTGCAGGGCCTCTTCGATGCCAAGACGGCCACGGGCGACGAGCCTGGTCGCGATGGCCTCGGCTTCTTTTCGTGCGCGCTCCGCGAGGACCTTCACTGGAGCCACCGCCTCGGGTTGCGGGAAGCGGGCGCCCCCGGCGAGCCGGAGGAGCGTCTCCATGAGGCCGGCGGGAAGGGACTGAGCGCTCCGCTTGACGAGGTCGACCAGCGCCTGGGCGAGGACCCTCGAGGTCGAGTCTTCACCGCCTGGGTGCTCGACCACCTTGACCGACTCCCCCGCGACTACGAGGTCGACGATGTCGGCGAGGGAAACATAGCTCTTCGCCTTTGGGTCGTAGAGCTTGCGGTTGGTGTGACGGGTGATGAGGCGGTTCATGAGACGGCCTCACCATAACGCAGTGCGTTATGGCATGTCAAGCGCAATAACGCGACGCGCTATCTCAGGTCCAGGCCGCCCGCTCCGTGGGTTTGCGTTCGCTTGGAGCGGAAATGGCCGAGCACGATGCCTGCGACCATCGAGATCAGGACCATCACCCCGGCGAGGGCGAATGAGCCCACCACGATTTCGCCGAGGGCGAGCTTGGGGCGCTCGAACTTCACCCAGGTGATCACCTCGCTCGGCTTCATCGAAGGAAGGGGCACCGCGGCGCGCGCGGTTTGGGTACGGACGGGCGATGCGCTTGGCGCGGGGGCCGGGCTCGTGGCGGCAACCGCGGGGCTCGCGGTGATGCTCGGCGCCGGGCTCACGCTCACTTGGGGAGTCACGCACCGAAGCTTAGCGGCTCCAAGGCTGTGGCCGGCTTAACGCCTCGAGCGGCCCTTCGCGGCGACGCGTGCGCCGGTCCGGTTGCCGAGACGGGAAGCCTGGTTGCGGTTCAGCTGGCCGAGGTAAGCCTTGACCCCGTCGAGCAGGGACTCCGCGAGCTTCTGCTGATACTCCTCCGACCGGAGCCAGTCCTCCTCTTCGGGATTCGAGATGAAACCCACTTCGGTGAGGATGCTCGGCATGTTGGCGCCGATGAGCACGTAGAAGGGTGCGGTGTGGACGCCGCGGTCCAGGACCTTGAAATCGGGAGCGAGGCCGTCCACGTTGCTGCGCTGGATGAGCCCCGCGAAATCGCGGCTCTCGTCGATCTTGCTGTTCGTCGTGATGGCCTTCACGAGGTTGTTGAGATCCTTCATGGTGGCCTGGGAAATCGCGTTTTCTCTCGCCGCCAGCTCCTCGGCCGCCGCGTTCTTGGCGAAGCTCAGGTAGTAGGTCTCTAGACCGCGGCCGGTGCGGTTCCTCGCCGAGTTGATATGGACCGACAGGAAGAGATCGGCGCCCGAGGCGTTCGCGATGGCCGTGCGCTCCTCTAGGGGGATGAAGACGTCGCTGTCGCGAGTCATCACCACGTCCGCGCCAAGCTGAGTGCGGAGGAGCTTCTCGAGCTTGAGGACGATGGCGAGGGTGATGTCCTTCTCCTGCGTGCCGTCGCGTCCGATCGCACCCGGGTCGTGCCCGCCGTGGCCGGCGTCGATGGCGATCCGTCGCGCCCCGAGACCGAGCTGGCGTGCGAGCGAATAACTGCCGTCGCGATTACGAGTGGGGACGGCGCCGCTGCTGCCGGCGTTCACGG
>JAYUUU010000237.1:0-6018 GCA_043754395.1 Vicinamibacteria bacterium | reverse complement strand
GTGCGCGAGGCCCATAACCCGAAATGCCACGTCGGTGCGTTGGGGATCGCCGGCCGAGAAATACGCAAGATCGAAGCTTGGAGGCAGCGACTCGAGCATCAGACCGATATCGCAGAGCCACATCGCGCGAAGCGCCCCGTGCCTCGCGGCGTGAAGGCACAGGAGTCGAAGGTGATCCTCGTATCCGAAGAGACGGATGGCCTCGCCTTCGAGGGTCACCAAGATCGTTCTCCGCCGAATCTCGCCGCTATCTCGATCGTCGAGCTCGGCGTAGCCCGCGTGCAGATCCACCGCCGCGTCGGGCGCGCGTGCGGCCAAGACAGACATGGCTGCGTCCTTGTCTTCGGCTGGAATGTACACGTCGATGTCGCCGTACGGCCTGAGTCCCGGTCCCGGGTAGTGCCGGGCGACGGCGAATCCCTTGCCCAGTATGGAGTGAAGGGAAGAGGCGCCAAACGCCCGCGCGACCGCCGCGATATTCAACTCCTGACGTCGCGCGGAAAGAGCATTCCAGCGGTATGCATCATGGAGACGCTCCACGGCCGCGGAAACTGAAGCCGCAGGGTCCGCCACGCGAAATCCCAAACCCCCGCAGCCGTGAGTGAGCAACAGATCGGCGAGAGGGCTGTCCACCCCCACTCGCCTGGCACCCTCATCCGACCGCCACGACCCCGACAGTGCGCGGGCCAAGCGTCGCCCTCGCTCGTACGTCGAACTCAGAAGCAGGCCCCCGAGCCTGCGGTGATGCAGGTGTTCGACGAAGCGCCGCTTTTTTTGCAGCAGCCGGAACAGCAACTAGCATTGTTGTTGCCGCAGAATCCCCCGTTCGGAACACAAGACTGCGCGGAGGCAGACGCGGGAACGAGGATCGACACGACCGTGGGAACGGCGGCGGCCCGACCAAGGCGGCCAAGGATCCGGCGGCGAGTGGGCTCTTCAGAAGGTCCCTCATCAAGGAGGCCCGCCCCGTTCAATTCCTGCAGGCCGTGCGTGATGCTCGCGGTCGGCCAGTCCCATACCTTCCGCATCTGTGCAACGGTCCGATGGCCGTCGCAGGCCTCCCAGAGCCGGCCAGCGAAGGGACTGAGGCGATGGGCCTTATGGTTCTCCTGATCGTAGATCAGCGTCTCGCCATCAAGGGCCTGAACAACCAGGCGACGTCGGCGAGCCCGGGGGCGAAAATCGCTGCTCGGATCGGAACGGATCGGCTCGGGTTTCTTCGGCATCGAACCACCTCTGCCTCAAATAATACGCCCCCCCGACGCCTCGGACCTGCCCAGGGAGCGACGGGGATCACCCCACAGGCGCCGCCCATCGGCGCGGGACTCGGTAAACTCCCGCGCCTCGACGTCCCACAGACCGCCGGACGATCCAAACGGATCGAGAGAGGTTCCTCGCATGAACTCCAAGCCCTTCACCACGCTCCTCGCCCTTGCCTTGGTCGTTCCAGCATCGACGGTAACCGCGCAGGAAGTCCCCGCGTCTCGAGGCGTCCAACGTTACGAGGGCCTGGGCGGCTTCTCACGCAAGGTGACGACCTCCCCTGAAGCGCAGGTCTATTTCGACCAAGGCCTTTCGTTCCTTTACGCCTTCAACCACGACGAGGCGATTCGGTCGTTCCAGCGCGCGAGCGAACTCGATCCCCAAAGCCCCATGCCCCTTTGGGGGGTGGCCCTCGCGAACGGCCCCCATATCAACAACATGGCGGTGCCGCCCGAGCGGGAGAAGGCCGCGTTTAACGCCCTCGTGAATGCGCGTGGGCTGACCGCGAAGACGACGCCCACGGAAAGGACGCTGATCGAAGCGCTCGCCACTCGCTACGCCGACCCGCAGCCAAAGGACCGCGCCGATCTCAATAAAGCCTATGCCGCCGCGATGCGCGCGGCCTGGGCGAAGTATCCCAAAGATGCGGACGTGGGCGCGCTTTTCGCGGAGTCTCTCGCGAACCTGCGACCGTGGGATCTCTGGCTTCCAGGCGGCCGGCCCCAGCCTGGCACCGAGGAACTGGTGCGCGCGATCGAGGCGGTCCTCGTGATCGCTCCGAAACACCCCTTCGCCAATCACCTGATGATCCATGCGGTCGAGGCCTCGCCAAATCCAGCCAAGGCCGATCGCGCGGCGAACATCCTCAGGGATCTCCAGCCCGGCCTCGGTCACATGGTTCACATGCCGTCCCACATCGACGTGCGCCGCGGAAGGTGGCAGCAGGCGATCGACGCAAACGCCAAGGCGATCGAGGCGGACGCGCGTTACACCGCGAAAGCTCCCGAGCCCGGTTTCTATCGCCTGTACATTTCGCACAACCATCACATGCTGGGCTACGCGGCGATGATGACGGGACAAAGCGCTTTGGCTCTCAAGACCATGAGAGACATGGTCGACGCTATCCCGCTCGATTTCTACAAAGAGAACACGTGGGCCGACGGCCTCATGGCCGCGCCGCTCGAAGTGCTGATGCGCTTCGGAAGGTGGGACGAGATACTCGCGATGCCGCAGTTCCCGGAATTCACTCCGATCTCGCGTTCGATTCAGCACTACGCGCGCAGCGTCTCTTACGTCGCGAAGGACGATCTGGTGAATGCGGTCAAAGAGCAGGCGGCTTTCATGGAGGCGCGAGCCCGCGTGGCGAAGGAAGCGACGTTCGGCAACAACCCGGGCGCGGATCTCCTCGACGTCGCGGAGAACATGATGAAGGGTGAGATTCTGTTTCGCTCAGGAAGGGCCGAAGAGGGCCTCGCCGCTCTTCGCGAGGCGGTGGCCCGCGAAGACAAACTGCGCTATGACGAGCCTCCCGACTGGGTCCAGCCGACGCGGCACGCGCTCGGTGCGGCTCTTCTGCAAGCCGGCCGTCTGGGCGAGGCGGAAGCGGTTTTCCGCTCGGATCTCACGCGACTTCAAGGTAACGGCTGGAGTCTCTTCGGCCTCTCACGCGCGCTGCGACTGCAGAAGAGGTCGGGCGAGGCCGCGGTGATCGAAAAGCAATTCGCGAAGGTGTGGCAGAAGGCCGACGTCAAGATCAAATCCGCCTGCCTCTGTCTCCCCGGCGTCTGACCCCCCGGATGGGTTCCCGGGCACGCTCAGCGTGCCCCTACTATTCGGACCGCAACGCGAGCCAGGGCTTCACTCGGGCGGCGCGCTGGGCGGGAACGAGGTTCGCGAGCGCGGCGACGCTAAAGAGAAGGCCCGTGGCGCCGATCCAGGCAATCGGATCGACCGGGCTGATGCCATAAAGCGCGCCTGAAATTCCGAAGCCCGCCATCACCGCGAGGATTGCGCCCACGATCATGCCGCTGCCCGCCACGCGCAGGCCTTGCTTCATGATCAAACCGGAGACATCGCCCGGCTGCGCGCCGAGCGCCATGCGCACACCAATCTCCTTGGTCCGCCGCGAGACCGAGTAACCGATGACCCCGTAAAGGCCGATCGCCGCGAGCATCATCGCGACCATGCCGACCGCACTCACGGCCCACGCCCCCGCCTTCGCCGGGAAGAGCGTCGCGCCCACCTGTTTGTGCATCGTCTGGTTTTGAAGGAAGACGAGGTTCGGCTCCATGGCGAGGAGCTCTTTCCGGATGGTGGCGAGGAGCTGACCCGCGTCGCCGCTGGTCCGGGCCAAAACCTCATACCCATTCTGCGGCCGCTGCGACGCGGCGAAGTGGATGTAGGGCGTTTCCTTCTCGCCCACGGTGTTGACGCGGTAGTTCGCCGTGATGCCCACCACCTCGAACTCAGGGCCGTCGGCCGTCCGCGTCTTGAAGCGTTTGCCGATCGCGTCCTGCTCCGGCCAGTATTTTCGCGCGAATGCCTCGTTGACCACGACGACACCGGGCGACTGAGGCGTGTCCGCGGGGGTGAAGCCTCGCCCGCGGAGGATGGGAACACGCAGGGTTTCGAAGTATTCAGGAGTGACTCGCGTGACATCGGTCGAGATACCGCGGTCGTCGGGCAGCGCGCGCTCCGGGAAGAAGATCGAGCTGCGGTTGTAGTTGATCGACAAAGGCGAGCGCTCGGTGAGAGCCACGGACTCGACGCCGGGAATGGCGCGGACGCGCGGCACCGCCTGCTCCCAGAAGGCCTTTCCTCGTTCGGCCGAGTAGCCGATCATGTCGAGCTCCGCGGATAGGACCGCGACGCCCTCGGTGCGGAAGCCGATGTTCGTCTTCTGCGCGCTCAAAAGGCTGCGCGAGAGCAAGCCCGCGACCACGAGCAGCACCGTGGTCACCGCCATCTGCGAGGCGACCAGAGAATCGCGCATGGTGAAACGCTTGCGGCTCGCCGCCACGACCGCAACATCTCCCTTGAGTTCACCGACAAGATCCACCTTTGTGGCTTTGAGGGCGGGTGCGAGGCCCGCGACCATACCGGCGACCAGGGTGACGAACATCGAGAAGAGGAGGACACGCGTGTCCATCTGCAGCCCGACAGAGAGAGGAATAGGAATAGGAAGGGTCATGGCCATGGCGCCGCGGAGGAGAACCCAGGCGAGGCTGAGGCCCGCGAGCGACCCAAGAAAAGCCATGACCGTGCTCTCGGTGACCAGCTGCCGCACGATGCGCCACCGGTTCGCCCCGATGGCGAGACGGATGCCAATCTCCTTCTGCCGGCCGGAGGCGCGGGCGAGGAGCATGCTCGCCACGTTGGCGCACGCGATCAGAAGCACGAGGCCGACCACGATCATGAGGCCGCTGGCGATGGGCCTGAGCGCGCGATCCGCGTCTGGATGAATGTGGACATCGCTTGTTCGCATCACCGAGACCTTGCGGTTCTTGTTGGTCTGCGGGTACGCGGTCTCGAGCTGCTGCGAGACAAGCGCCAGGTTCGCCGCCGCCTGTTCGACCGTGGCTTCGGGCTTGAGGCGGCCTTTCACGAAGAGCCATCGCTGGCCGCGCCGATCCAGGCGCGACGTGCCGGTGGGGGAAGGAACATTGTCCTGGATGCCGCCCGGCTCCACATCATTGACATGCGCAACCGCAGTCCACAACTCGGGCGAAAGCATGGGCAGCATCCCCGTGAATCCCTGGGGCGCCACACCCACCACGGTGTAGGGCTCGCCATGGATCCGGAGGGTCTGGCCGAGAGCTGAGGGGCTCGCACCGAAATCGCGGGTCCAGGCGCGGTGCGAAAGCACGACCACGCGGCCCGCCCCCGGCACATCATCCTCCGGAAGAAGAGTGCGGCCCAGCATGGGCTTGATGCCCAGGACCTGGAAATAGCTTCCCGTGACCACTTCGCCCATCAGGAGTCGAGATCGGTCGCTCATGCTGAGCGCCGCGATGGAGGGGCTGTAGGCCATCATGTCGCTGAAGACCGCGTTTTGCGCCTTCCAGTCCACGAAGTCGGGATAGCCGCTCGTGGCGTAGGTGTCGCCGTCGCTGCTTCCGGTGTAGACGTCGACCAGCCGGTCGGGCCGCTCCACCGGCAGCGGCCGGAACAAGAGCGCGTCGACGAGGGTGAAGAGTGCCGTATTGAAACCGATGCCTATCGCGAAGGAGGCGACCGCGAGGAGCGTGAAGGCCGGGCTCTTGGCCAGCCAGCGAAAAGCGTATCGAATGTCGGCCAGCAGCGTTTCGAACATGTAGGTCCTTCCCTTACCCCATGGTTACGAAGCGCGGGCGGTTGAAGTTCCCTGAGCGCCCGCCTCGATGCCGCTCCCGCCGTCAGTCGTTCTTCGCGGGAGGGGGCAGTGTGGGGGTGAGACCAAGCTCCTTCGTGAGAAACGCCGCCCGGTCGGCCGCGATCTCAGGCAGGTTCATGTCGTGTCCGGCTTCGTAGAGCTTCCGGTTCTTGGTACCCGCGGCATTCGCGGTCATGCCGCCTTCGACGCGGGATACGTAGGGGTCTTTCGTCCCGAACTGAAGGAAGGTCTGGGCGGTCTTTACCTGACGCAGATAATCCGTCAGCTCGAGCGTCGCGTTCTGCCGCAGATACGCGGCCCGCGACTTCGGCTGGGGACCCAGGAATGCCCAGTCGTTGAGACTCGGCACCACCGCGACATAGACGTAGGCCTTCGCGCGCTGG
>JAYUUU010000236.1:0-6120 GCA_043754395.1 Vicinamibacteria bacterium | reverse complement strand
GAATAGTCCTCGCGGATCGTGCCCCACTGCCGCTCGGAGAGATAGGGACCGAAGAAGCGCCACTCGTCGCGCTCCAGGCGTTCATGCTCAGCGGTCGTCGTCGTCGGGGTCTTCGTCGTCGGGGGCGTCACGCTCCGCCATTCTAGGCAGCGAGCGCCCGGGCGTCACGCCTTGGGCGGTTCCGTCCGGCTCTTCTCGATCGCGCGTCGGATCAGATAGTCGAGGCTCAAAGCACCCGCTCCCTTCACCACGAGCCAGGCGAGGAAGACGCCGAGCACGAAAGGCGGAAGATCCGAAAGTGCGATCTCACCGGTCCTATTCAGCGCGCCGATGAGGTCGTCTCGATGAGCGGTGAGGAGGGCCACGATCATGGTGGACGAGAGCAGGAGCGAGACCAGGCGAGTGAGCAGCCCGAGGAGGAGCAGCATCCCGCCGTAATACTCGAGCCGAGCCACGAACGCGGCATTCGCCTCGGGGAACGGAATGCCCAAACCCGTGAAGAAGTCCACGGTGTTCTCCATGTTCTCGAGCTTGCCCTTGCCCGAGTCATAGAAGGCGAAGCCGGCCACAAGCCGGGTCAAAGCTCCGGGAACGAAGTCGACGTAGCCGAGGAGTTTTCTGGCCTGGTCTGAAGCCCGGTGGATGATCGAGGCGCCCATAGCTCTTGTCTCTCCTGTTACGTTTCCTACGACGGTTCAGATGTTGGCCGCTCTGAATCGGTTACGCGCAGCGGGACGATCGGCGCTTTCCACTGAGGATAACGGGCGACGCAGGGGCCGTAGAGACGCTTCAGGATTTCGAAGTCCTTTTCGATGTCCCCGGTGGGAATCAGCACCTCGCTCAGGATGCCGCCCTCCTTCTTCGCGTAGTCGATGTAGCCCAGAACGATCGGCACCTTCGCCTGAAGGGCGATGTAGTAGAAGCCGGTTTTCCAACCCGCGGTGAGGTACCGCGTGCCCTCGGGAGCGACGCCGAGCGCGAAGCGATCATGACGGTCGAACCAGGAAACGGCCTGGCTCACGAAACTCTGATTCCTTGAACGGTCGAGCGGGATCCCGCCCATGTAGCGCAGGAGCCAGCCCAGGGGCCCGCGGAAAAGCGTGTTTTTGCCGAAGAAAGAGAAGTCGAGCCCCAGCATCGCGGCCGCGAGCAGGAGGAGGACGCCGTCCCAGTTTGAGGTGTGGGGGGCGGCGAGGATCACGTATTTTGGAGCCGCGGGCGTTTCGCCCACGCATTTCCAACTCAGCACGCGATAGACGATCCGGCCGATCCAGGCCACGAGCGGCGAGGCCCTTCGACTTCTAGGTATCTGGGTCGACACGCCTTAAGAGTCCGCCTCGCCCTTGACTGTGGAAGAAACCAAACCGCTCACTTCGATGAACTTACTAGCGCGACTATAGTTCGCGCGGACGGCCCTTTTGAGGTCGTTTTCCGACCATGCTCTCCATCTATACATTCCTTCTGGGCCTAGGGTTTGCCTTCGCGGCTCCCTTCTTCCTCTGGCGCGGCCGCGGGACGAACCGGTACACCGCGAACTTCAAAGAGCGCTTCGGCGCGCTGCCGGTGTATCTCAACGTCGATGGCGACCGGTCGATCTGGATCCACGCGGTGTCGGTGGGGGAAGTGCTGGCCTCGCGCATCCTGGTGGAGCCGCTCAAGAAGCGCTTTCCAAAGCACCGGATCTTCCTCTCCACCTCGACCGTCGCGGGCAACGCGGTGGCGCGTCAGCGCGTCCACGGAATTGACGGCCTCTTCTACGCGCCGTTCGATTTTCCCTCGCCCGTCCGCAAAGTTCTGGATACGTTGCAGCCCGACCTGCTCGTCATCGTTGAAACCGAGCTGTGGCCGAATCTCATTCACGAAGCCCATGTCCGCGGCACGAAGGTAGCGCTCGTCAACGGCCGGATCTCGCCCCGCTCGTACCCGCGTTATAAGCAGGCTCGCGCCCTGCTTCGCGGGACTTTGTCGAAGGTCGATGCCTTCTTTATGCAGGCCGAGCCTCACGCGGAGCGGATTCGCACCATGGGGGCGCCCGACGCTCGTGTGAAGGTCACGGGGAATCTCAAGTTCGATGCGCTGGACCTCGGCCGACCCAAGGAGCGTCTGGCGCGCATCATCCTCTCGGAGCCCCAGCGGCCGATCGTGGTCGCGGGCAGCACGGTGCCGGGCGAAGAGGAGATCGTCCTCAAAGCCCTTCAGATCGCGCGCGAGAAGGTCCCCAATATTGGCCTGGTCCTGGCGCCCCGCCACCCGGATCGTTTCGCGGAAATCCCGGCCATCGTCGAGGCCGCGGGTTTCAAGTGCGTCCGTCGCACCGATCTCGAGCCCGGGCAATGGAAGGTGGGCGACGTCCTCCTGCTGGACACCCTGGGCGAACTGGCTTCGGTGTTCTCTCTCGCGACCGTGGGTTTCGTCGGTGGCTCTCTCGTGCCACAAGGCGGCCACAACGTACTCGAGGTTTCGGCGAGCGGCGTGCCGGTTCTCACCGGTCCGAACGTCCAGAACTTTCAGGAAATCGCGAACGAGTTCCACCGCGAAGGTGCTCTCGTCTTCGTCAAGGATGCGGATGAACTCGCCCGCGAGATCGTCTCCTTCGTGACCGACAAGGCGCGCCGCGATGAGGTGGGAGGCAAGGGCCGCGCCCTTATCGAGCCGAACCGGGGCGCCCTCGGACGCACCGTGGACGGTCTGTCAGCGTTGATAAATTGAGGCCCATTGCGAGAGGCGCTTTCGATGCTGGCCCCGCTGGGGTGGATTTACGGTTTTGGGGCCTCTCTCAGGCGGAAGGCCTACACGCAGGGGATCTTCAAGCAGGAGCGGCTTCGCTCTCCTGTGATCAGCGTGGGCGCCCTCGCGATGGGCGGCTCGATGAAAACTCCGGCGGTGATCGAACTGGCCCGGATCCTGGCCGCGCGGGGCCCCGCCGTGGGCGTGCTCGGCCATGGGTATCTTGGTGAGGACCCCGGCCCTTGCATTGTGTCGGACGGTGAGAAGCCGCTCGCGAGCATCGACCGCGTGGGCGATGAGGCCATCCTTCTGGCCCACGAACTCCCAGGGTGTCCGGTGGTGGTGGGTCGGGACAAGGTAGCGGCAGGCCGGCTTCTCGAAGAGAAGTTCGGCAAGCGCATCATCGTGGTCGACTCGGGATTTCAGCATCTCCGGCTCTTCCGCGACATCGACATCGTCTGTATTTCCGAGCGAGATCTCGAAGGCGGTGTCGTGCCCTCGGGGATGCTCCGTGAGGCGCCGCAAGCGCTTGGATCGGCGCAAATCATCTTCACCGACCGGGCGAGCGAAGGGCCGCGCGTGGCCAAACTGCGCGAGCGTCGTCCCGACGATGTGTTTTCGGTGGGCCGAACGGACTGGGGGTTCTTTCCGGCGGACGGAACCGGACGCGAGGTCGATCCACCACCGCAAGCCTTCGCGTTTTGTGGCGTCGGCCGACCGGAGCGTTTTGTTCAGGACCTTCGTTTGGTCGCGGTCGACGTGGTGGGCCAGCGTTTCTTCCGCGATCATCATCCCTACTCCGCGGCTGATCTTGCCGAGGTCGCTAAAGGCGCGGAAACCGCGGGGGCGAAAGCGGTGGTCACGACCACTAAAGACGCGGTGCGCATCCAGGCGTGGCCCGGCCCGCTGCCTCTCCTCGCCCTTGTGGCGAGCCTTGAAATCGAGAAACTCGCCCGGGTGCTCAAGCGGATCGATTCCGTCATCCTGGCGCGGATCAAGGCAGGGCAGTAGATGACGAGCGAGGCCCGCTTCGCCCTCGAGGCGTGGGCTTTGAGCGCCTTCAAGGGGCTCGCCCGGATTGTTCCCCGCCGGCTCTTTATCAGGGCTGGCCGGGCGCTTGGCGCCCTCGTGGCGGCCGTCGACCGTAAACACCGGAACATCGCGAAGGACAACCTTCGTCGGAGTTTTCCAGACTGGCCGGAGCGGCGCGTGGACATGGTCGCCCGTGGCGTCTGGATCCATTTTGGCGGCGTGATGTTCGATCTCGTTCGGATACTCGCGCGGGGTCCGAAAGAGGTCGACGCCCTCGTGACCATCGAGGGCCGCGAACATGCAGAGCTTGCCCACCGCTCGCCGCATGGCGTCGTTCTCATCACGGGCCACTTTGGAAACTGGGAGACCCACGGGATCGTTCACGCGAAACACTTCGGCTCCATCGGCGTGGTCGCCCGGCCGCTCGACAACAAGAAACTCGATGCCGCCATGACCGCGCTGCGCGAGAGTGCGGGGAACGAAGTCATCGAGAAAGACCACGCGATGATCCGCTCGATGCGAAGGCTGAAAGCCGCGCAGGGTGTGGCGTTCGTGGTGGATCAGAATGTCCAGGAGAAGGAAGGCATCTTCGTGACCTTCTTCGGCCGTCCCGCCTGCACGACGCCGTTCGCGGCCCGGCTCGCCCTCAAAACCGGGGCCATGGTGCTTCCTTGCCGCGCAGTGATGACGCCCGATTTCAAGTATCGCGTGATCTACGACCCTCCCATCGATCCCACCCGGTTCGGCACGGGTGCCGATGCCGTGCGGTCTCTGACTCAGGCCATGATGGACATCACCGAATCCTGGATTCGCGCGAATCCCGATCAATGGCTGTGGATGCATCGACGATGGCACACTCAGCCCGCCGTCTCACCCCCCGCGGTGGCATCGGCGTGAGTACTCCTCCTCGCAAGCGGATTGTCATCCGCGCCCCCAATTGGCTCGGCGACGTGGTTCTCTCTCTGCCCGCGGTCCGCGATATCCGACGCGCGCACAAGGAGGCGTCCATCCACGTCGTGGCGCGTCCCTCGGTGGCCGCACTTTATGAAGCGGTCAGCGAGATCGATGGCGTTCTTGTCGCCGCCGGATTTGCAGCCGAGGCGCGCGCGATGGGGAAGGGCTTCGATCTGGCGTTTCTGCTCACGAACTCCATCGGCACCGCTCTCGCGGCGTTGGTGGCGGGCGTTCCGGAACGCTGGGGCTTTTCAACCGAGGGCCGCGGCGTTCTTCTTACCCGCAAGGCGAGCGTACCCGCGAGTGTCCGGGGACGTTCGCAGGTGCATTACTATCGCGCGATGCTTGCCGCCATGGGTCTGCCCACGAGCGATGCCCTCGACACGTCCCTGACTGCGCCCCCCGCGTGGATCGAAGCGGGCCGGGCCCTGCTTGGTTCGGGCCGTTTTTTCGGGATCGCCCCCGGTGCGGCGAAGGGTTCTGCCAAACAATGGCCTCCGGATCGCTTTGCCGAGACCGCCGATCGTTTGGGCGGGGAACTCGGCGCCCAGGCCGTCCTGCTGGGGTCCGCCGCGGATGCGGGCCCCGCTTTGGAAGTCGCGTCCGCAATGAAGACTCCTCCGTTGAATCTCTGCGGTCGCACCGATCTGAGGACTTTCGCGGGTGTGCTCGCGAGTCTTGAGGGTCTTGTCGCCAACGACTCGGGTGCTATGCATCTGGGGGCGGCACTCGGCATTCCGACGGTGGGTGTTTTCGGACCGACGAATCCAGGTGAGACCCACCCCGTGGGGCGTCGCGCCACATTCGTGAGCGGTGTCGCCGAGTGTTCTCCCTGTCGCCACGTCACCTGCCCCATCGATCACCGCTGCATGACGTCGATTGCACCCGAGACCGTGGCGGGCATCCTTCTCCGCGAGGTGCGTTCATGAGCCGTCCCGCCGTTTTCTTCGATCGCGACGGGACCTTGTCGCACGAGATCGGCTACGTGAACCATGTCTCGCGCTTCCAGCCTTTCTCCTATGCGGTCGATGCCATCCGCGCCGTCAACGCGGCGAATCGGCTGGCCGTGATCGTCACCAATCAGGCGGGCGTCGCCCGCGGCTATTTTCCCGAGTCGCTCATCGCGGACGTCAACGGTGTTCTCAAGTCCCGCGCCGAATCTTCGGGCGCTCGCATCGACGGCATCTATTACTGTCCGCATCACCCAAGTGCGGGTTCGCCGCCTTATCGGCAGGACTGCGACTGCCGCAAGCCAAGGCCCGGCATGCTGCATCGCGCCGCGAAGGATCTCGACATCGACCTTGAGAAGTCATGGGTCGTGGGCGACCGTCAGGGCGACCTCGAACTCGCCTGGAACGTTGGAGCGCGAGCCTGCCTCGTGAAGACCGGCTATGGCCTCGGGGAGAT
>JAYUUU010000235.1:0-1887 GCA_043754395.1 Vicinamibacteria bacterium | reverse complement strand
GAGCCAAACGCGGTCATCACGATGACGTCGGTTTCAGGGCCCGCCTTGAGAGCGGCGCCGAGGACATCGAAGCCGCTTCCCGCGGGGAGCTTCAAGTCGGTGAGGACCACGCCGAACGTGGTTCGCGCCAGGGCTCTCTTGGCTTCGTAGGTGTCGGCAGTCGCTTCGACCGAGAGGCCGTGCCCGCGCAGTGTGTCGGTGAGGGCGAGGCGGAGAGAGTCCTTGTCTTCGACGATGAGAACGTCGATCAAGGTTTTCTAACGAAGCCAGCCGGGCGGCACACCGGCTCGCCGGGCCTGATCCTCGAGGGTCGTCAGGGCCGCGCGCGCGGCGGACACCTCGGCTTTCTTGGCCTCCACGAGCTTGTTCATCTCCGCGATCTTCACTTCACGCTTCTGGAGACGCATCGGATCCTGGGCGTCCGCCGAAAGCGGCGAGACATCGGAACGAAAAGTCGCCACCTCACGCTCCTGCTGCTCGAGTTCCTTCTCCGCGGTGACGATCGCTTTTCTGGCCGCATCCGCGCGGCCCTTCCACGACACTCGTTCTCCCTCACTCGGGCTGGTGGCGTAAGGAGCCGCAGCGGGGGAAGGGGTGGCGGGTCCCGCCATCTCCGTGACCGAGCCGCCTGTTCTCGCGGCCGCGTCGCTCTCGGTCAGGACTTTCCCCGGATTTTGTACCTTGGCGCGGCGCGCCTTCTCCCTCTTCGCGAGGGCAGCCAGGTCATCGCTTTGGCCGAGCGAGCCGAGGAGACACAGGGACGCGGCCATAGCGACCGTTTTCAAGGCCTTAGTCCTGGGAGAGCTGAGCGATGCGGTCGGTGAAATTCCGAATGTCACTTGCTCCGGGAGAGAGCCGCACATACTCGCGGTAAGCGGCTACCGCCTCGGCATTGCGGCCAAGCCGATCGTAGACCCGACCCTTTTCGCGATACAGAACCCCGGCATTCGGGTCCAGGGCAATGCCCTCGTCGAGGGTGGCGAGCGCCTCACTCGGCCGGTTCAGCCGCATCAAAACCTCGGAGAGGAGGGCGCGCGAGACCGTGGCGTCGGGCATGGACTCCAGGATGTCGCGATACTGTTGCGCCGCCCCTTCGTAGTCGCGGGCCGACTCCAAAGCGCGCGCGAGGCTCTGCTTCGGAACGAGGTCGCCGGGCTGCAGGGCGACGATCTTCTCGAGGTGCGGACGCGCCTTCGTAAAGTCGTTCGCCTTGAGGTAGAGATTCGCAAGTTCTTTGACGTTCGCCAGGTTCTCGGAATCGAGCTGGAGCGACGCTTCGTAAGCCCGGATGGCCTCGGTGCTGCGCCCGGCTCGGTTCAGCGCCTTCGCCCACTCGGCGGTGTGGCGAACATTGGCGCCCTCGGCCCCGGTCGCAGCTTCGTATTCGGCAAGCGCCTCCGAAGTCGTTCCTGATTTCTCCAAAGCATCGGCCAGGCCAAGACGGTAGTCCGCCCGGTTCCTCGCCGCCACGGCTTCTCTGAGAAGGCGAACCGCGTTGGCGAAATCGCCGGCGCGCAGCGCAGCCATGCCCGCGGTATAAGCCTGAACCGCGGGGTCGAGCGACGACCCCACGACCGGCGGAATAGACGCCTGGGTCCTCGGTGCTGCAGGGGCGGCGGCCACCGTAGGAGTGGCGTCTTCTCCTTGAAGCTGCCGCCATGCAAAGAAGGCAACTCCCAGAGTCAGAAGGACAACCACGAAGGGAACCAGCGGGCTCTGTCCTTCTTCGCCCTCACCGCTGACGAAGAAGCCCGGCTTACCCTTTTTGCCGGCGGCCGTGCCTGGCTGTGTCGCGGAGGGATCGCCTGCCTTGATGCCTTCAAGCGGCTCGCCGCATTTGACGCAGAACTCCTTATCGAGGCGGTTCCGGGTCGAACATTGGGGGCA
>JAYUUU010000234.1:0-4916 GCA_043754395.1 Vicinamibacteria bacterium | reverse complement strand
CGCGTTCCTTTTCGGCCCAGCGGTCCGGCTGGTACATCTCGGTGTGGACGATGACGTAGTTCACGCCGAGGGTCTCGAGATGCGCGAGGCCCGCTTCGGTGGGGAACTCGTGGAGTTCCGCGAACAGCTTCTCGTGTTGCGGCGGAACGAGGCTCGAATAACCGTTGACCATGGGCTGCCAGTGAGCGGACCCGTGGATCATGTACTCGGAATGAAATCTCGCCTGGCGCACTGAGTTGTCGGGTAGTGGAATCGGGAGCTCAACGACCCGGAACGGCCTGGGCTGCGAGGCGAGCCACATGTCGATGGGAGGCGTGACGATGGGGTCTGGGGGCGCGTCCCAGGCGATGGGGATGCACTCGATCGTGGCGATGAGGATGAGGATCCACGCGACGGCCGGACGTCGGATTCGATCGAGGCCGAGGGCCGCGAGGGCGGAGAGAGCCGTGATCGTCAGCAGAAAGAAGCGTGACGGAACGCGGATCAGGTCGAAGCCGGGAATCGCCGCATAGCTGAGCGCGTACAGGCCGAACGATGGACCGAGGGCGAGCCAGAAGGTGACGAAGGCGAGCCCGCATAGGAAGAGAGCTGCCGTAGTTCGCAATTCCCGATGGCGGACGAGGCCGAGAACCCCCGACGCGGCGAGGGCGATGAAGACAAAACCCGGGAAGAGGGAAGCGTTCGCTCCATCGATCGTGGGCTTGAGCGCTCCGACACGCGACGTGATGAGAGTCTGAATTCGCGTCGGAGATTGGATCCAGCTTCCAGGGGATGGCGCCCATCCTTCGGCATCCTCGATCAGCCGGGTGAGGCCCACGCGTTCGCGCACTTCGTAGTACGGGACCACGAAAGGAACGTTGACCAGCAACAGAAGGGCGCCGGCGAGGCCGCAGTCGCGCATGAGCTGGGCCGGCCTGAGCCTGTCAGCGAGTAGCGCTCCGCCGAAAAGGAGGGTGAGGGCGAGGGCCAGGAAGAGACCGCCGTGCCCACTCGTGAGTGCTTGCGACGTGAAGAGGGCGAGAGCGATAAGAAGGTCGGATCGTTTTCCCTCGCGCAGGTATCGGATCGCGAAGGCGAGCGCCCATGGAACGAAATGGAGCGTGGCGAGGTGAGCCTGGGTAAGGCGGGTGAGCCTGGGGCCGCATAGTCCACCCACGATTCCGGCGAGGAGCGCCGCCCGCGGCGAGGCTCCGCATTCGCGTGCCAGCCTGTCGCACCCAAGTGCGGTGAGAAATGTCGCGAGAAGCAGGACGAAGTTGAGGATGAGGTCGAGGTTTTCGGTGAACCACGACAGCGGAAGGGCGAGAAGGGCCGCGCCGATCAAATGCTCCGAATACGCGAGCGTCTGCCTCTCGGGGAAGAAAATATTCGCGTCGAAGATCGAGAGCGGCGCGGTCTTGAGCGCATGCAGATCCCACCCGAGGGTCCACAGGTAGAGCCTTGTATCGGGGCCCTGCGCGAAGGTCCGCGAGCTGGGGTCGAGACTTACGGGAAGCGTGAACGCGAGGAGCAGCAGCCCGTAGACGGCGGCTCGAATGGACCAGGAGGGGCCCCGATGCGTGTCGGGGTCCCTGCTAGTCGCCGGAGACGGCTCGCTCCGGTCGCTTTCCAAGAGTCGCTTTCACGAAGTCGCGGTTCATGAGCGCGATGTTCTCGAGCGAGATGCCCTTGGGACACGCGGCTTCGCATTCGCCGTGGTTGGTACAGCCGCCGAAATCCTCGGCGTCCATGGCCGCCACCATCTTGCGCACGCGCTCCATCCGTTCGGGCTGGCCCTGGGGAAGCAGGGCGAGATGCGCCACCTTGGCCGAGGTGAAGAGCATGGCCGAGGCGTTGGGGCAGGCCGCGACACATGCGCCGCAGCCGATGCAGGCCGCGGCATCGAACGCGCGATCGGCGTTTTCCTTCGGCACCGGTATGGCGTTCCCATCGGGAGCGTTGCCGGTGGCGACGGAGACAAAGCCGCCCGCCTGGATGATCCGGTCGAAGGCACCCCGGTCGACCGCGAGGTCCTTGATCACGGGGAACGCCTTCGCGCGCCACGGCTCGATCGTGATTTCGGCGCCATCCTTGAACTGGCGCATGTGGAGCTGGCAGGCCGTGGTGTTCTTCTGCGGCCCGTGGGGCCGGCCGTTGATCACCATGCTGCACGAACCGCAGATGCCTTCGCGACAGTCATGGTCGAAAGCGATCGGATCCTGGCCTTTGGCCATGAGCTCTTCGTTCAGCACATCGAGCATCTCGAGGAAGGACATGTCCTTCGAGACCTCGTTCGCATCGTAGGACACGAACTGGCCGGCCGATGCGCCGTTCTTCTGACGCCAGACGTTGAGCTTGAGCTTCACTTGTAGCTCCGGGTTTGGAGGTGGACGTATTCGAAGTTCAAGGGCTCGATGTTCCTCTTGGGCGCCTTGTCGTCGCCGGCGTATTCCCAGGCCGCGACGTGGGCGAAGTTCGCGTCGTCGCGTTTCGCCTCGCCGTCCTCCTGGAACTCGACGCGGAAATGGCCGCCGCACGATTCGCGGCGCTCCAGGGCGTCGCGGCACATCAACTCGCCGAGGTCGATGAAGTCCGCCACCCGGCCCGCCTTCTCGAGCGACTGGTTCATTTCTTCGTTGCCGCCGAGTACGAGGAGGTTCTTCTGGAACTCCTCGCGCAGTTTTGGGATCAACTCGAGCGCCTTCTTGAGACCGGCCTCGGTGCGCGCCATGCCGCAGTATTCCCACATGATCTTGCCGAGTTCCTTGTGGAAGGAATCGACCGTCCGCTTGCCCTTCTGCGACAGGAAGCGGTTGTTGCGCGCCGTCACCTCGGCCTCGGCCTTCTTGAACTCAGGGTGGTCCGTGGAAACCTTTGCGGGCTTGGTAGACGCGAGGTAGTTGCCGATCGTGTAGGGGAGGATGAAGTAGCCGTCGGCGAGACCCTGCATCAGGGCCGAGGCGCCGAGGCGATTGGCGCCGTGATCGGAGAAGTTCGCCTCGCCGATCACGTGCAGGCCGGGGATCGTGCTCTGGAGGTTGTAGTCGACCCATAGACCGCCCATCGTGTAGTGGATGGCCGGATAGATCCGCATCGGAACCTTGTAGGGGTTCTCGCCGGTGATCCGCTCGTACATCTCGAAGAGGTTGCCGTATTTCTCCGCGACCTTCGCTTCGGACAGACGCTTGATGGCGTCGGAGAAGTCGAGATACACGCCGAGACCGGTTTCGCCCACGCCGCGGCCGTCGTCACACGCTTCCTTCGCCGCGCGGGATGCGATGTCGCGGGGTGCGAGGTTGCCGTAGCTTGGGTATTTCCGTTCGAGGTAATAGTCGCGCTCGGCTTCTGGAATCTGACCGGGCGAACGCTTGTCGCCCTTCTTGAGCGGCACCCACACGCGTCCGTCGTTACGGAGCGACTCGGACATCAGAGTCAGTTTGCTCTGATGATCTCCGCTCACCGGGATGCAGGTGGGATGGATCTGGGTATAGCAGGGGTTCGCGAAAGCGGCGCCCTTCTTGTAAGCACGCCAGATCGCCGTGGTGTTGCAGCCCTTGGCGTTTGTGGAGAGGTAGAAGACGTTGCCGTATCCGCCGGTGCCGAGGACCACCGCGTCCGCCGCCCACGATTCGACTTTGCCGGTGACCATGTCGCGGGTGACGATGCCGCGAGCGACGCCGTCGATCACCACGAGTTCGAGCATCTCGTGACGAGTGAACTCTTTCACCGTTCCGGCGGCGATCTGGCGCTCGAGCGCCTGGTACGCGCCGATCAGGAGCTGCTGTCCGGTCTGCCCGCGCGCATAGAAGGTGCGCGACACCTGCGAACCGCCGAAGGAGCGGTTCGAGAGCAGGCCGCCATACTCGCGGGCGAAAGGAACGCCCTGCGCGACGCACTGGTCAATGATCTTGACCGAGATCTCGGCGAGGCGGTGGACGTTCGATTCACGGGCGCGGAAGTCGCCGCCCTTGACCGTGTCGTAGAAGAGGCGGAAAACGCTGTCGCCGTCGTTCTGGTAGTTCTTCGCGGCGTTGATGCCGCCCTGCGCTGCGATCGAGTGGGCGCGGCGCGGCGAGTCCTGGTAGCAGAACGAGAGAACGTTGTAGCCCAGTTCGCCCATCGAAGCGGCGGCGGAAGCGCCGGCGAGGCCGGTGCCGACCACAATGACCGTGTGTTTCCGCTTGTTCGCCGGGTTTACCAGCTTCATCTCGAAGCGGTGCGACTCCCATTTTTTATCGATTGGTCCTGCTGGGGATTTCGAATCGAGATTCATGACTTAACGGACCAGGCCGAAGTAGACAGCGAGGGGGAAAGAAAGATTGCCGACCGTGACCACGGCCGCGTAGGCGGTTCCGATCACCTCTCGCAGCCCGTTGTACTTCGGGTGCGAGAGGCCCATCGTCTGCAGCATGCTGGTGACGCCGTGGAAGAGGTGCATCGAGAGGGCCACCATCGAGAGCACGTAGACGGAGACGACCAGCGGATTCTGGAAGCCCACCACAACGTTGTGGTAGACGTCGCCGCGGATGAAGTCTTGATGCACCGAGCCCACGGTGAAGTGGAGCAGGTGATAGATGATAAAGAGGAGCAGAATCGGGCCGCCGAACTGCATGGTTCGCGACGCGTAGGTCGAGTTCTCGCGGTGGGTCTTGCGGTAGCCGACGGGCCGCGCCGCCCGGTTCAACATGGTCAGGCTGAACGCCGCCCACATGTGGAGGATCACGCTGCCGAGAAGCACCGCTCGAGCCCCCCAGAGGACCGCTTTGTTCGACTGGAGTATCTCGCCGTACTTGTTGAGCGCTTCGGGCCCGACGTAGAGGAGCAGGTTCCCGGCCATATGCACCAGCACGAAGCCGGTGAGGATGACGCCGGTGAGCGCCATGACCACCTTCTTCGCAATGGTTGAAGCCAGAAGGCCGGTGGGACTCACGGTTTTT
>JAYUUU010000233.1:0-4230 GCA_043754395.1 Vicinamibacteria bacterium | reverse complement strand
ATCGCCGCGCGAAACTGCGCGGGTCGCTCGACGCGAGTTCCCTGATCGCGTTCTCCAATCCCTCGAGGAGGTAAACCACGCCCCCTTGCGGTCTTAACGGCCGTTCATCGTTTCCTCATCGAAACCGAAGAGTTCGCTCAAGACTTCGGTGGTCGACCTTCCTCACAATGTCCGGGAGAGGAAAAGGAAATGAACATTCAACCGATGAAACTGCCGAGTGCCGTGGCCCCCGTGGGCATGTCGCTCGCGGCCCTGGCCCTGATCGTGGTTCACGTGGCGCGATACGGCTTCGTTCATGAGACGGACGAGGGAACCTCCGCCCACCTCTTCCAGTTGCTCATGGTCTTGCAGGCGCCGATCATCCTGTACTTCGCGGCCAGGTGGCTGCCGCAGGCCCCCAGGCAGGGACTGGTGGTTCTGGCCTTTCAGCTACTGGCGGCGTTCTCCGCTTTCGCGGCTCTCTTCGTCATGGAGTCGATGTCGTGAAGCGCGTTTTCACCAGTGCGGCCCTGCTGCTGGCGCTTGCGTGCCGCGCCCCGAGGCCCTCGACCGAGATCGCCGCGGCCGTGGTGGCGATGGACCTTGAGGCGCTCGCTCGGCTCATCGATGCTGGAAGATCCGTCGAGGAGGGAAGTCCTCGCCCCATTGTCTGGGCCGCGCGAACGGGAAACGTGGCCGCCATCGCCCTTTTGAAGCAGGCGGGCGCCGACCTCAATCGACCTGATGGCGTGAATGGCTGGACCCCTTTGCAGCACGCCGTTCACAAGCGTCAGGCGAAGGCGGCGGGTGCTCTGCTCGGCGCGGGTGCCGACCCCAACGCCGGCCCCTCGCACGGACCATCGGCATTGATGATGGCCGCGGGGTACGGAGATCAGGCGACGTTCGACCTCCTCATCGAGGCCGGAGCCGACCCCGCCTTTGAAGTGGCCCCCGGCATCAACGCCTTGTGGGCTGCTCTAGGCGGGGGAGCCATCTCCGACATCACGGATGGGCCATCGCTTGGCTCCTGCTTCCCGGGGATCGTCGCGATGTTGAAGCGTGAGGCTCCGGCTCTTCGCATTCCAAGAGACGGCGCTACCCGCGCCTTGCGTGCGTTCGCGAAGCGGGGCTGCGAGGCGTTGATCGATTCGAGTGTCGGCTAGAACTACGCGCCAATCGCGGGCCTTCGGGTCAGGCCGTACACGAGGCCGGCGCCGAAGAACAATCCTTCGTACGCGGAAAGTGCGATCCGGGAGAACCTGCCGAAGCCGGGTTCACCCATCCATGCGCCAAGTGCGGCCAGCGAGAGTTCCGAGCCACGGAACATGCTCGCGATGGCGTCGACACTCGAAGCAGAAAAGGTCCCTCCAGAAGCACTTCCAAGGGCCGCGCCCACCGAGGCGAAGAGAGCCGCGATGGCGACCACCTTGAATCGTCCACGCTCTCTTGGTGCGGCCAGCACCAGGTCACGTGTGGCGAAACCGTATCCGCAGCCGACGAAAGCACCGATCCACACGCCCTCATAGGCTCCGCCGAACTGCAGGGCGGCGCCTCCAAAGAGCGAGCCGAGGGTCGCCGCGAACGCCGCATGCGAGAGCCATCCCACGAAAGCTCCCGAGAGGCCGCCCGCGATGGCCAGGACCAGAGCCCGCGAACTTCGGACCAGCGACTCCGCGAAACTGAGACCAAAGCCAACACCCAAGCCCCCGAGGCCACCAATGACCAGGCCGAGAAAAGCCAGAGTGAGGAACACACGCGCGGGGTTTCCCGGAGGTGCGGTGGCGGTGAGCAGCACCGCCCCAAGGCCGCCCGCGACGGCTCCCGCAATAGCGCTTCCCGCACTCGCAGAGGCGTAGCGGGAGAGAGCGATCCGAAAAGCCGCCGCGATCTCGGCGGTTTGCGAAATCTCCTTTGCGGGACCGTTGTCCGCCGCGAGAGGGCGAGCTTCCGCGGCTTTCCCTGCGGGCGGAGCCGGTGTCGCCTCCACGCCCCAGCCCTCGCTCATTACTCCGATCCACTGGTAGCCGAACTTCGAAACGGTTCGAATGAACCGGGGGCTCCGCGCGTCGTCTCGAAGTGAGCGGCGGATGAAGCGCACTCCCTGGGCAATGGCGCCCTCGGTGACGATCTCGTCCTTCCAGATACGTTCGTAGAGATCCTCCTTCGTAACCACGCGGTCGCGCTTCTCGATCAGGAACACCAAGAGATCGAAATAGCGAGGAGGAAGATCGACGCGGCTCTCGCCCTCGAAGAAAGACCGTGTTCCCTCGTTGAGGCTGAAAGGGCCGAACCTGAAGACCGTCACGCTTTCAAGAATAGTCGGGCCAGGTCCACTCAGTTCAGACCCTTCCGCTCCCGATTGATGCCCGCCGGGCTGCAGTCGCGCGGAGTCCGCTCGGCGACGCACAAGTCGTCAATCCGCACACCGTCGCGTCTTTCGAGGTCCTCGAGGAACTGGAGAGCGTCGAGCGATTTCGCATCGTCCTTGCCGAGGAGATCCTTCTTGAGGATGCGCAGCGCGTCCGCTTTCCCGGGAAGCACGCAGACGAGCCTCGGGTCCAGCGACAGAAGAATGCCGTAGTCGGTGGACATCGTCGATCGGTAGGGCTCGAACATCTCGCGTACGAAGTGGACTTTTCGTTTGATCGCGTAGTCCGCGGACATCTTGCCCTCGTGGCCGGGGCGTCCGCGGGGCAGGCCCTTTCGCGCTTCCCAGTTGCGGGCGATGAAGCGATCGACGAGGCCGTTGCCGTCGATCAGCGACGTTCGCGTTCCGAGAGCGACCCCGTAGTAGCCGATGTTCGGGTATTCGACGATGAGGTCGGGCTCGCCCACGCATTCCTGAAACGCTCTGAAGAGCCGCCCCTCGTTCCACCACAGATGCCGCGGCCGGCCCGTGAACGCGTCGCTGGTTTTCGTGTACGCGCTCGCGAAGTTCAAGCGCTCGTTCACGATCAGGCCGCGCTCGTGCGGGGGAGTGGGTTGCAGGAAAAGCGCCCACAGCGCAGCTGCCGTGAGCCCTCCCTGGGCGAAAGGAAGAGTGCGCGGCCCAAGTCCATTGAGGGCTCCTACCGCCAAGGCGGCGGCGGCGGCGAGATCGGGGAGGAGCAGGCGGAAGCCCATGAAGTCGCCTCCTACATGGGCAATCGCAGCCATGTGAAGAATCATCGCGAGCGAGTAAGCGGCACGCCGCCAGCGATCGAGCCCTCTCCCGCGTCGAAAGTCGTGGAACGCAAGGCCGGCCACGAGGATGAAGCCTGCGGCCGAGAGAGGCGCGTAGGTGGCGAAGTCGGCGATGTAGGTGGCACCCTGGCTCCAATAACTGCCGCCGTTTTTCGCGTAATAGGTGTTGGGGAAGAGAGCCTCGTAGTACCAGAGGCGGAACACGTGCCAGAGAACCGGACCCGCGGCAAGGCTCCCGATGAAGCGAGAAAGATCGGCCCGGCTCGACGCCCAGCCCCGCTCATGCGTCTCCGCCAAGGCGAGCAGGAACGGCCCGAGGGCGAGAACCGCGACGTCGGGGTGGCAGAGGTAGGCAAGACCAAGCGACAAGCCCGCGCGTATCGGGCGACCTAGAACCGGCGTGGTTCGGTACGCGATGTAGATGAGAAGCATGGTCAGCGGGGTTTCAAGACCCGAGGTCGCAAAGTCCACGAAGCCGGAGCAACTCACGAGCATCGCGACACCGAGCGGCGCGCGGTCGCGTTCGGCCATCACGAGGGCGGCGAGCAGAAGCGTCGCGCACAGCAGATCCATGGTTACCGCGGCGCCCGGAATCGGAGCGCCCAATCCGCCGAACAGGCACAGGAGAAGGGCCCAAAGAGGATGGGTGAAGCCTTCCACCCGCTCGATCGTGTTGTAGGTAAGGCCGTTGCCCGCGAGGAACTGGACGATGTGACGGAACGTGATGTACGCGTCGTCCGCCACCCAGGCGCGCGAGAAAGCGAGGCCCAGCGCGCACATCGCGAGAACCGCCGAGGCCACGGTCCCGAAGGACCGCGCTCGCGGACGCTCGGCGATCACGCCCGGCCCGCGGATGCGAGCACGGGTCCGGCTTCGGCCAGGATCGCCTCGACGACGTCTCTCACGCGGTCCATGTGGGTACGGAAGCTCAGGACGCAGATCCTGATGGTGTAGCGGCCATCGAGCCGTGTGCTCGAGAGGAAGACGCGCCCGCGAAGGTTCACTCGCTGCATCAGGTCCTCGTTCAGCCGGTCCGCGTCGGGACCATCGACTTTCAGCCGGAACGCG
>JAYUUU010000232.1:0-2556 GCA_043754395.1 Vicinamibacteria bacterium | reverse complement strand
GTCTACCGCTGAGCGGGGCTCGGTCTGCGCATCGCCTTGAACCTCGCGTTGCGTCTACCATTCCCTGATGAAGCCAGAATTCACACTCGCCGCGGCCGTCTGCATCCTCCTCGCCGCACCCTCCCCGAGTCACGCACAGGACGCGGCAGCCAAGCACTCTTCGAAAGGCACAACCATGACCTCACAGGCAAACGGCACATTCGAGGTCAAGGTGAAACCCCTCGCGGAAGACGAGAAAGTGCCGGGTGTGGCGGTGGGCCGCATGTCCATCGACAAGACGTTCAAAGGAGACATCGAGGGCACGAGCAAAGGCGAGATGATGACCGCGGGTACCCTGGTCAAGGGTTCGGCGGGATACGTGGCGGTAGAAATCGTGACCGCGTCGATCAAAGGCCGCGCCGGCACGTTCACCTTGCTTCACCACGCCACGATGAAGCAGGAAGGCGACTTCCGCATGAACATCGTGGTCATCCCCGACTCGGGCACCGGCGGCCTCACGGGTCTGACGGGGAAGATGGAAATCATCATCGAAGGCGGGAAGCACTCATACCGGTTCGACTACAGCCTTCCCGACGCCCGCTGAGGCATCCTGGCCCGCCGGAGCCAGGGATAAGATCCACCGCCAGTGATTCCCACCGCCATACGATGCGTCGGCGTCGCCCTGCTGGCGATCGGTCTCAGCCTGAGGCCATCCGCAGGGGCCGCCGCCGATTCGGTGGCGGATACGCGTTCGCTCGGTGCCTCGATGCTCCGCGACCTCAAGAGCGCCGTGAAGTCGAGGTACTTCGACCCGCAGTATCGAGGCGTGGATCTCGAGGCCATCTTCGCCAAGGCGGAGGCCCGCATCAAAGAGGCCACGAACGAAGCCCAGATGAGCGGCATCCTCGCGCAAGCCGTGTCCGAGTTCGGCGATTCCCACACCTATTACATTCCACCGATACGCCCTTTCGACATTACGTACGGTTTCGAGACCCGCATGGTCGGCGACCTTCCGCTGGTCGTTGACGTCGATGAGGATGGCGACGCGGAGCGCAAGGGTCTCTTGCCGGGAGACCGAGTACTCACGATCGAAGGCACGCCGCTGACTCGGGCCAACTTCGCGGCCGTTTCCTATGCGTTGAACGTCGCCCTTCCCCGGAGACAACTGGCCCTGAACGTCCAGACGGACACCGCGCCCCCGAGGCGCATCGTGGTTGAGGCGCGTGTGGAAGAGCGACGCAAGCAAATAGACATCACCGAGTGGTTCGACGAACTGATCGACCGCATGAGGAAGCACCCCCAACAGGCCTGGCGGTATTGGACCTACCAGAAGGAGAAAGTGGTCGTGGCAAGGCTCTACAGTTTCATGGTCACCGACGACCTGGTGAATGAACTGATGTCGAAGGTCCATGACGCGAGAGCCCTGATCCTCGACCTGCGCGGAAACCCGGGAGGGTCGGTCGAAGCGCTCCAGACTGCGGCCGGCGCGTTCTTCGAGAAAGAGATCGACCTCGGCGTTCAGAAGGAGAGGAAGGGGACGAAGGCATTGAGGTCCCGCCGACCGAAGTCCAAGCGCCTATTCACGGGCGACGTCATCGTGCTCGTGGACAGCGCCTCCGCTTCTTCGGCCGAGGTCCTCGCGCGCGTGATGCAGATCCAGAAGCGCGGCATTGTCGTGGGCGACCAGACCGCGGGGGCCGTCATGCTGGCGCAGCACGTCTCCCTCTCGGCGGGCACGCGGGTCAGGCTTGTCCTCTACGGAGTGTCCGTTACCATCGCCGATCTTGAGATGCCGGACGGCGGGAGTCTTGAAGGCCGCGGTGTGATTCCCGACGAGGTCGTGCTTCCGACCGCCTCGGACCTTCGCGAAGGAAGGGATCCGGCGATGGCCCGGGCCGCAAAGCTCGCTGGGCTCGAGTTGTCACCAGCGGCCGCCTGGTCGCATTTCCAGGCCAAACCCCAGGCCAGTCCCTCGCCAGCGGCGAAACAACCATGATGGCTTTGCCTCCGCCACGATGATCGATGCCCTGAAGGCGTTCTTCCAATCGCAAGCCACTTCTACCGTTCCGCCCTCCCGCGACGCCGCCGAGAAGGCGTTGCGCCTCGCCGCCGGGGTTTTGCTGTTCGAAGTTGTTCGCGCCGACAGCAAGATCGAGGATTCCGAACGCACAGTGATGCGCACGGCCCTTCAGAGCACGTTCGATCTCACTGCCGATGAGACCGCAGAGATCGTCCGGCTCGCCGAGGAACAGTCCCGCGCTGCCAGTTCGCTTTATGAGTTCACGGCGCAGGTGGACTCTGCCTTCTCGCCGGAGCAGAAGAAGCGAGTCGTAGAACTCCTCTGGCTCGTGGCTTTCGCGGATGGCGTCAAGGACGCGCACGAGGAGCACATGATCCGCAAGATCGCGGGACTCCTCCACGTCGCCCATCCGGACTTCATCGACGCGAAGCTCAAAGCCCGCGGAGGAAAAGCGGACTGACGATCCGTGGCCGGTCTCAACTGGAATCGGTGGCTGGCGGTGCCGGAATCCGTTGCGTGAGCACCTACGAGCGTTCACGCTGTCCGCCCCAGGGCCA
>JAYUUU010000231.1:0-4204 GCA_043754395.1 Vicinamibacteria bacterium | reverse complement strand
ACACGTGCCCGCGCAGTTCGTTCCATGAGTGCCGTGGACGACCCGGTCCCACGTCCACTTGTTCCGCATCACGTCTTCCCACCGTTTATATGCGGGTGCTGGGGCCTTCAACACTTCGGCGAGAGAAACCGGCGAGTAGCGGAGCATCAGACCGAGGCTCGCAAGACCCCCGCCTGCGAGGAAGGCGCGGCGCGACGGTGACAAGTCCTCGCTCATGGGCGACGACCTTTCCTCGGAACACCGGGCTCTTCCACTCTGAGGTACGCATCTTCCCGATCGAGCTGCAGCCGGTCGAGACATCGGTGCAGGCAGCGGACGAAGACCGCACGCTCGGCGCTGGTGAAGTCGGATAGAAGAAGTTCGTTCGCCCGCTGGCGCAGGGGCTCCACCCGGGCGAGTGCTTTGCGACCCCGATCCATCAGCGCGAGCCGGCGCCTTCGTGCGTCCGTTGCATCGCCGCTCTGCTTCACCAGGCCGCGAGCGATGAGGCCGGCGAGAAGCCGGCTGATGTTCGCCTGCGTGACCCCGCGGATGGACGCGATGTCACTCGCCAGAATGCCGTCTTTGTCATGGCCCTGGGCGAGACGCGGGAGGCCGGGTTCGCCCGCGATATGGAGGAGGATCAACCACTGCTGGGTCGAGACGCCGGCCCGTCGCGCTATGGCCTCGCCCCGTCGCTGGAGCTGACCGGAAAGGTCCACCAGGGCGAGCACCGCCGAACCTTCGGCGGCGGCTTTACGCAACGATGGAGAGACGACCATGAGGATACTTAACTTAATTAAGTATCTCCGGTCAAGCGGCGGTTAGCGTTGCGATCACGCCGCGGATGGGAGCAAACTATCGCTCCTTCAATTTCAGGAGAGAACCACCATGGCCATCCGACTGGGCGACACCGCCCCCGACTTCATCGCCGAGACAACTCAGGGCACGATCAGCTTCCACAAATGGCTGGGAGACTCCTGGGGCATCCTCTTCTCTCATCCCAAGGACTTCACACCGGTCTGCACCACCGAACTGGGCTACGTGGCCGCGATCAAGCCCGAGTTCGACAAGCGCAATGTCAAAGTCATCGGCCTCTCCGTCGACCCCGTGGACTCGCACATGAAGTGGGAAGGCGACATCGCGGAGACCCAGGGCACGCCCGTGAACTTCCCGATGATCGGCGACCCCGACCGCAATGTGTCGAATCTCTACGACATGATCCACCCGAACGCGAACGACACGCTCACCGTGAGATCGGTCTTCGTGGTAGGGCCCGACAAAAAGGTGAAGCTGATGATCACCTACCCCGCCTCCACCGGGCGCAACTTCGACGAGATCCTGCGCGTGATCGATTCGCTTCAGCTGACGTCTAGGTTCAAGGTCGCGACACCCGCGAACTGGAAGGATGGCCAGGACGTCATCATCGGCGCGTCGGTAAGCGACGAGGACGCGAAGAAGCTCTTCCCTCAGGGCTGGAAGACGGTCAAACCCTACTTGCGCGTGCTGCCTCAGCCTCGCTGAGCCAGGTGGAAGTGAGCGCGGCTCGTCAGCGCTGTCCGGTCTTGAGCCACAGCTGGATCAGATTCCGGGCGCCGTGGACGGCCTCACGCCACCCGAGCTTGCTCGCGCCGCGTGTCCGGTCGCGGAACGTGATCGGCACCTCGGCAAGCCGGGCGCCCTTTTGCCGCGACGCCCAGTAGAGGGATTCGACGAGGAAGGAGTAGCCGGTCGACCGGACGTTCTCCCACTCGATAGCCTGCACCACTTCCTTGCGGTACAGACGAAAACCCGAAGTGCAGTCCTTCGCGGGAATGTCGAAGAGGGCGTGCACGAAATTGTTGGCCACGCGGCTCAGGACCTTGCGGTGAACCGGCCAGCCTTCGACGCGTCCGCCTGGCACATAACGTGAGCCGATGACCAGGTCGGCGGACCCGAGAGCCTTCATCAGATCAGGGATGACCGCGGGGTCGTGGGAGAAATCGCAGTCCATGGTCAGGAGCGCGTTACCGCCTCGGGCCATCGCCTCCCTGAAACCCGCGAGATAGGCGGTTCCAAGGCCTCGCTCCGTGCGGTGGATGACGTGGACCCGGGGGTCTTTCGCCTTCAGTTCATCGGCGATGGCCCCGGTCCCATCGGGAGAGGCGTCGTCCACCACGACGATTCGGAGATTCGCGTCCAGCGACGCGATCTTTTCCACCATGCGCGCGAGGTTCAGGGCCTCGTTGTAGGTCGGGAGAACGACCCAGGCGTCAGTTGAACTTGACGCTGACGAGCTTGGAGACACCGGGCTCTTCCATCGTGACGCCGTACAGATTGTCGGCGATCTGCATCGTCTTGCGCGAGTGCGTGATGATGATGAACTGAGTGTTGCCGCGGATGGTGTCGAGCATTTTCACGAACCGTCCGATGTTCGCGTCGTCGAGCGGGGCATCGACCTCGTCGAGGATGCAGAAGGGCGAGGGTTTGTACTTGAAGATCGCGAAGAGCAGCGCGATCGCGGTCATGGCCTTCTCGCCGCCGGAGAGGAGCAGGACGTTCTGGAGCTTTTTCCCCGGGGGCTGGGCCATGATGTCGATTCCAGCCTCGAGGATGTCCTCGCTGTCGACCAGGGCTAGGCCGGCTGCGCCCCCGCCGAAAAGCTGCTTGAACGTCTCCTGGAAGTTCGCGTTGACGATGTGGAACGCCTCTTCGAAGCGCGAACGCGATTCAGTGTCGATCTGTTTGATCGCGTCCTCGAGTTCCTTGATCGAGTCGAGGAGATCCTGGCGCTGTGAAGTCATGAAGACGAAACGTTCTTCGTTCTCCTGGGCCTCCTGAACCGCGAGAGGGTTCACGGGGCCGATGCGTTCGATCTTCTCCTTGACCTCGGAAAGCTCCTCCGAAACCGCATCGAGGTTCTTCGCATGATCCTCTTCGGTGAGGGTCTGCGCAGCCTGAGCCGCGGTCTGGCCGATGGCCCCATGGGCCTCGCGGCCGAGGTGGTCGAGATCGGAAGCGATGCGGGCCCGGCTTACTTCGATTTCGTTGAGCGCGTCCTTGATGCCGTCGCGTTCCTTGCGGTGGGCCTTTAAGGACTCGTCGCGGACGTCGATCTCACCGCGGGTGATGCGCAGTCGCTCGTCTTCCTTGGCGAGTGTCGCGGTCACGCGTTCGCGCTCGGCCAGGGTTTCGGCGAGAGACTTTTGGGCCTCCTGCTGTTCGGTCTCGAGGGCACGCGCCTTCTCTTCGAGCTCACGCGAACGAGTGAGCGCGTTCTCGATGCGGCTCTCGAGATCGGCGAACTCGGTGGTGAGGCGCTCTTTCATCTTGAGCGTCGCGGCTTCCTTCTCCACAAGACCCGCGAGCGTCGTCCTGGCCTCGGCGGAGACCGCCTGTTTCTCTTCAGAGTGGTTTCGAGCGGCCACGAGTCCCTGGCCAAGGTTCGACAACAACGTCGCGGTCTGCACACGCTCGTCTTCGGCGGCCTGCAGTTCTTTGTCGATCTCGCCGATGCGCACATCGCCCGCGGCGCGTTCCGACTCGGCCTGCTTCATCTCGACGTCGATGACTTGAAGTTTGCGGTCGTCGCGAACCTTCTCTTCCTCGAAGGCCGTCTTCTCGTGATCGAGAGACAGAAGGCTCTTCTCGGCGTCGTGGATCGCGTCTTCGGTTTGCTTGATCGCGAGAAGCGCCGCCTCGATTCGGCCCGCGACCTCGCCCTCGCGAACTTTCAACTCATGCAGCCGGGCGTCGATCGCGACCTCGCGCTCTTTGAGTTCCTTCACTTCGCGCCGCGGGGCCAGAAAACCGCGGCCGCCGCGGCCGCCTTCCACCCACGCGCCGCGCACGACTTCGCCGTCCAAAGTCACGAAGGGAGCGTCGAGCGTTTCGGAGAGCGCAAGAGCGTGCTCGAGGTTGCGCACGACGAGAGCGTCGCAAAGGCCGAGCTTGACCGCTTCGCCATCGGGCAGGCCGACTTTGTAGAGCTCGCTCAGCCGGCCGACGATTCGGCCGTCATTCGGTTGGCCCAGAGGCGCGCAGGCGCCGGGCTGGCGGCCGAGAATCAGGAAGGACGCGCGGCCCTCGCCCGATTCGGCGAGGCGCACCACACCCTTTCGGGCGGTCTCCGCATCTGGAACGACAAGCGCCTGAAGAGCATCGCCCAGAAAGCCTTCAACGGCTTTTTCGTGTTCGGGAGCTACTTCAATCGTGTCGGCGAGGACGCCTTGAACACCCGAAGTCG
>JAYUUU010000230.1:0-8273 GCA_043754395.1 Vicinamibacteria bacterium | reverse complement strand
TGAATGGAGGATCGAGAAACCCCTCACCACCCGCGCCGCGCGTTGGAGCGTGGACAGCTTCCTCGGCCTCATCGAGAACCTGCGGATGGAGAGCATCGTCACGGAATCGGCGACGCCCAAGGATCTTTCGAGCTATGGCCTCGGTGCTGCGGCTCGACGAGTGTTGATCGGACTCCCGGGAGATCGCGTGACCACACTCGAGCTCGGGAAGAAGACTGCGGATTCGAAGTACTACGCTCGCGAGTCCGCTTCGAAGCTCGTCGCCACGGTTTCGACGGCGCTCGTGGATGATCTCGACAAGGGCCTCAAGAACCTGCGCGCCGCAAGGCTGCTCGACGTGGCGGCCTACGAGGTCGCGGGCTTCGACATCACGGCCAAAGGCGTCACGCGCTCTTTCACGAAATCGACGACGAAGGACAAAGATGGCATCGAAACCTCGGTGTGGAAGTCGGCGACACCCGGGAAGGACGCCGGCCCGGACAAGGGGTCGGACGCTCTGTTCGCGATTGGCGGCCTCGAGGCCTCCGAGTTCGTCGATGCGCCAAAGGCCCTTCCCTTCTATGGCCTCGATGCCCCCGCGCTCAAGGTGACCCTGCGTTTCGAGGGCGGAAAGAAAGAAGACTGGTTCGAAGTGGCGGTGAAAGACGACGCGGGGTATGCCCGGCGTCGCGACGACACCGCGGTTTTGAAGCTCGACAAGACGAAAACCGACGCCCTCATCAAGACGTTCACCGAACTCGGCTCGTAACCATGCTCTCGAACCGGCCCCCAAAGGCGGCCTGGGCCATTCGGATCATTGACCGCTCTCAGGCCTCCGCCTAAGATGCCGTTAATAAGATGAGGCCATCTGGCCTCACGTCTTGAGGAGGCTCCATGCGTCGATATCTTCGTGCGCTTTCAATCCTTTGTCTGGCGACCGTTTTCTCAGGGACGCACGCCGCGGCCCAGGAAATCACGGCCACCATCGCCGGCACGGTCACCGACCAGACCGGAGCGAAACTCCCCGGAGTGAGTGTTGTGGCCAGGAACATCGGCAAGGGAGTGACGACAGAAGCGGTCACCACCTCGACCGGGCGATACATCCTGCCCTACCTGACGAATGGCGAGTACGAGATCACCTTCTCGATGTCCGGTTTCAAGAACCATGTGGCCAAGAACATCAACCTGCATGTGAACGACCGGCTCGAAGTGGGCGCGGTTCTTGGCGTCCAGGGTGTGACCGAAGCGGTCGAAGTAACGGCCTCCGCCGGGCTCATTCAGCCAAGCGCCTCGGTGCAGAACCTCATGGGATCCACCCAGGTTCAAGAACTCCCCCTCAACAACCGCAACTTCGTCCAGCTCGCGACCCTCGTGCCCGGCGTCAGCAGCTCGCTCTCCGACGAGGTCGGCCTCGGCCTCACCAGCACGGTCAGCCTCTCCATCAACGGCGCCCGCCGCAACGCGATCAACTGGTTCGTGGATGGTGCTTCCAACGTCGACGTCGGCTCGAACATCACCCTCCTCAACACCCCCACCCTCGAATCGATCGAGGAGTTCAAGATCATCACCTCGACGTACTCAGCCGAGTGGCCACGAAGCGGCGGCGGCATCGTGAACGTGGTCACCAAGTCGGGAAGCAACTTGTTCCGCGGTTCGGCCTATGAGTTCTATCGAAACGACTCTCTGAACGCGAACTCCTTCTTCCGCAAACAGAGCACCGACCCCACGATTTCCGGCGCACCGCCGCCGCTCGACTATCACAACTACGGAGTCACCCTCGGCGGACCGCTCATGAAGGACAAGCTTTTCTTCTTCGGCTCCTACGAGCGCCGCAAGATCAATCGCGCGCCCACCAATCTTTCCGCGACCACCATCGATCCGGCCTGGCTCAACGATCCCAACAACGTGAACTACGTCGCTCCCGCCCTGCGCGACGCGAACGCGGTGAGGCTTCTGTCCGCGTGGCCCGCGCCCAACACCGGGGCGAACCTTTTCACCTCCAAGGCTCCGAACAAGCAGGACACGACCCAGTACGTCGGGCGCGTCGATTATTACCTCAACCCGAAGTGGCGCCTGATGGGCCGCTATACGTACGACCTCTCCGCGACCACCGAGCCCGGCGGCCTCTTCTTTGGCACCGCCATCCCGGACGTGGCCACCACCCTCACCGACGTGCCCGGGCAGGTGGGAGTCGCCCAGATCACCACCACCATCAACCCGAAGATGCTCAATGAGCTCTCCTTCCAGTTCTCCAGCAATGCCATCGATTCGGAGTACGGGACGAACGCCAAGAACACCCGAAGCGCCTACGGTCTCACCATCCCGGAGCTCTATCCCGAAAACCGCGAGGGCCTGATCCCCACCGTGGCCATCGCCGGCCTCTCCAGCATCGGCGCGCCCCAGCTCTTCCACAACACCTACAAGAACTACACGTTGGGCGACAATCTGTCCTTCCATCATGGCAACCACCAGCTCAAGGGCGGCTTCCTCTTCGCTTGGGAGGTGAAGAACGAGCTCTCCGGCAGCGGCACCCAAGGCGCCTTCAACTTCGCCGCGGCGGGCGGGCGCACCGCCTTCCAGAACTTCCTGACCGGCAACCGTGACGGCGCGTGCGGATCGACCTGCACGTATTCGGAGCCCACGGTCGAGGTGGCCTCGAAGTTCAGCTTCGCGCGCTATGAGTTCTACGTGCAGGACTCGTGGAAAGTGAAACCGACCCTGACCATCGACCTCGGCCTACGCTACTCCCTTCAGCCCCCGGTCAAGGACGCGAACGACGTGCTTACGAACTTCAATCCCGCGCTCTACAACCGCGTGCAGGCGCCGGCCTTCTCGAGCGCCGCCGCCACCGCCCTGGTGGTCGGCTCGGGCAACTTCAACAACGGCATCGTGATCGCGGGCCAGAACTCGGTGAACGGCCGCGGCATCTACCCGACGGACAAGAACAACGTCATGCCGCGCATCGGCTTCTCCTGGGACCGGGGCGGCAGCAGCACCACCGTCCTCCGCGGCGGCTTCGGCATCTACTACGACCAGGCCCTGGTCGGGATCTTCCTGCAGAACGCTTTCGTGAACCCGCCCTTCGTCCAGAGCCCGAGCGTGCAGAATCCGCAGCTCTCGAACCCGGGGGCGGGCATCGCGCCCAGCACGGTCGCGCCGGTGGCCCTCATCGCCTCCAGCGACCCCTTCGTCACCCCGCGCACCAAGCAGTGGAACATCGGGGTGCAGAAGAAGCTCTACACCCGAGGCGTGATCGACATCGGCTACGTGGGTTCGGCGGGGGACAACCTGATCCAGCCCGTCGACATCAACACCCCCCTCCCCAAGGACGTAGTGGCCACGAACGGCATCATCAATACCGCGCGGCCTTACGTGGGATTCGCCGGGATCAACTTCCGGCAAACCACGGCGAAGGCCCGCTATCACGGCCTCCTCGTGAACTTCCGTCATGACGCCGGACGCAAGGGCCTGCTGAGCATCGCCTACACCCTTAGCCGTTCCAAGACCGACGCGACGAACGACCGGGACGCGGTCGACCTCCCGCAGGACCGGACGAACCTCGCGGCCGAGTACGCGATCTCACGCACCGACCGCACCCACGTCTTCACCGCGAACTACGTCTACGAGCTGCCCTTCTTCCGCGAGTCCAAGGGCCTCGGAAAAGCGGTCCTCGGCGGATGGCAGATCTCCGGCATCACCTCGTTCTGGTCCGGGCCGCCGATCTCGCGCGTGGTGAACGGCCAGACCAACGGCAGCCGCCGCGGCATCCGGGTCAACCAGGTCTCCGACCCGTTCTCCGGCCTGCCCACCAACACTCCGGGCGGCGTGTACTACTTCAATCCTGCCGCGTTCGCCCCGCCCGCCGACGGCGCCTTCGGCACCACGGGCCGCGCCATTTTCCGTCTCCCCGGTGTGAACCAGTGGGACATCACCGCCTCGAAGAACTGGTATCCGAGCAAGAACACGCGACTGCAGTTCCGCGCGGATCTCATCAACGCCCTGAACCACACGCAGTTCGACCCTGGCAGCATCCAGAACGTTTGCACCGTGGCAACCACGGTCGCGGATTGTTCGACCTCAACCGGGAACTTCGGAAAGCTCACGGGAACCCGCGCGCCGCGCGAGATCCAGCTCGGCGTCAAGTTCTACTGGAACTAGACGCCCCGCGTATCGAGTGGGGCCTGGGGCGACTTCAGCGGCCGGCGGGTTTAGGCGTGGCCCTAGGTGCGGTTTTCTTCGGACGCGCCGGGGGCTTCGCGGCTCCCGGCGCCCCGGTCTTCTTGGCTAGCGGCGGCGCGGGGTTCCCGGGCTCGGAAATCACGCGAACTTTGGTGATGGTCACGGGTGTGATCGGCACATTCTGGTGCCCTCCGCGATTGCTCGTGGGCACGGCCACGATCTGATCGACGACTTCCATTCCGGCGACCACCTCTCCAAAAACCGCGTAGCCCCAGCCATCGCGCGAGATTCCGAAGTCGAGGGCGGGGTTGTCCTTCACGTTGATGAAGAACTGGGAGGTCGCGCTGTGCGGATCATTCGTGCGGGCGAGAGAAAGAGATCCTCGGGAGTTGAGCAGGCCGTTCCGCGCCTCGTTGCGAACGGGGGCCGCGGGCGGTTTTTCGACCAGGTTCGCGTCCATCCCGCCGCCTTGAATCATGAAGCCCGGCATCACACGGTGGAACGTGGTGCCCGTGTAGAAACCGCTCTTCACGTAATTCATGACATTGCGGGTCGAGAGCGGCGCCTTGGTGGCGTAGAGAGCCACCTGGATGGTGCCCATCGAGGTGTCGATCGCGAGGACCGGGCCGTCCGGCGTGGGCTTTGGCTCGGGGGTTGGGACTTGCGCCGCGGAGGGCGGTGCAGGCGTCTGCGCGGTGCCTTGAGGGGCTACCAGAAACATGAGGGCGAGGACTGGGGTGGTGAGCATGGGCTTCCTATCTCCGAGAGGGCGGGGTCATTTGGCGGCTAAAGTCTAGCGAAGACACCGGGTTGCTCCCTCCATGGGCTTAGAATCGTGATCTGGTCGACACTAAACATGGTTCTCTTCAACTACTCCACTAAAGAACTCACCGCGAAGGTGGTCTACTACGGTGCCGGCCTGTGCGGCAAGACCACGAACCTTCAGTGGATCCATGAGCAGCTGCCCATCAAGAACAAGGGCAAGATGCTCTCGCTCGCGACCGAAGCGGACCGCACTCTGTTCTTCGACTTCCTGCCCATCGAACTCGGCACGATCCGCGGTATGAAAACCCGCGTGCAGCTTTATACGGTCCCAGGACAGGTGTTCTACAACGCGACGCGGCGCATGGTGCTGAAGGGTGCCGATTGCGTGGTGTTCGTCGCCGACTCGCAGGACGCGATGATCGAAGCGAACTCGGACGCGATGAAGAACCTCCGCGAGAACCTCGTCGCGAACGAACTCGACCCCGACAACATTCCCCTCGTCATCCAGTACAACAAGCGCGATCTGCCAAACGCCGCATCTCTCGCCGACCTCAACAAAGTGCTCAACACACGCGGCGTCCCGTTCGTGGAAGCGTCGGCGAAGTCGGGCAAGGGCGTCGAGGAAACCCTCAAGGTCGCGACCCAGCTCGTGTTCAGAGTGCTCGCGGGCAAGTACGGCAACGATGGCGCGTCGGCTTCGCGGAACTCTGAGGGGATTCCGAAGCCGAAACCCGGGGCCGCTGCGGCCCCGCCTCCTCCGCCTCCACCCGCGGCGCCGTCTTTGCCGCCACCCACTCGGGTGTCATCGTCGCCTCTGCCTCCGCCGCCCCCGGCGCGACGACCCTCACCCGCACCAACAGCACCCCCGCCAGCACCCGCCTTCTCTTCGAACGACGATCTGCTCGACTCTCTCGGCGGGCCGGGCCCTTCACCCAGCGCATCTTCAGGGCTTTCGCTCGACAACGAACTCGACCTCGGGCCCGCACCGACCCCGGTGGATCTTGGGGACCCGCTCGACGCGCTCTCTGGGCCCGGAGACGCCGCCCCAGCGAACTCGGACCCTTTCGGACCGGAACTCTCGCTCGATTCTCTTGGTCCTTCCCCCGCGCCCATGGGACAAAGCGGCGAACTCGAACTGGATCTTGGCCCGACCGAACCCGCACCCGCCTCCGGACCGGGCGATCCTTTTGGATCGTCGCTTGAGATGGATTTCGCGGCTCCTCCCTCACCTCCTCAATCGCCTCTCGACGACCCGTTCGGTTCAGCGCTTGACCCGACACCAGCACCAGCACCGGCCCCGCCGCCTGCGAAGCCCGCCCCTGCCCCCGGCAAGCCTATGCCTGGCCTCGGCGCTCCTCGAGGCTCATCGAGCTTCACCGCGGATCCCGTGAGTGTCGAGGCTTCGGTGAACATTCCCGCAGGCGCTCTGAAAGCGGATCTCGTGGAAGTAAGCGTGCCGGTGGAAATCAATCTACAGAGCGCGGGCCAGGAGATCCTCCTCCCCATACGCCTCCAGCTGAAGATCCGGATTCGGTAGCGCCGCCTTTTCGTTTCGCGCCGTGGCGGCGGTTTCCTTGTTCTTCAAGAGGAGAAATACCAATGCCGCAACGCCGAACCTTCCGCCTCTTCGCGACCTTAAGCCTTTTCGTTCTCGGCCTCGGGGTTCGCTCGCAGGCCCAACTGGCGCCGCTTCCGCAAGATCAGGGCGCCACCGGCCTCGGCCTGGCACTTCGCCGCCTGCCGGTCGCTTTCAACGTTCTCTATGTCACCGCACACCCGGACGACGAGAACAACGGCGTGCTGACCCTTCTCTCGCGCGGCCTGGGCGTCCGCACGGGACTTCTGACCGTCACCCGCGGCGATGGCGGCCAGAACGAGATCGGCCCCGAACTTTTCCAGGCGATCGGAATTCTCAGATCCGAAGAACTCGCGGGCGTTCATCGTTACGACGCGGCCGAGCAGTACTTCACCAAAGCCTATGAGTTCGGGTATTCGTTCAGCATCGAGGAGACGTTCCAGAAATGGGGACGCGAGGAAATCCTCGACGATGTGGTGCGCGTCTACCGCTCGTTCCGGCCCGATGTGGTGCTGAGCCTCTCGCTCGAAGCGCCGGGCGGGGGCCAGCATCACCAGGCCACGGCTCACCTCGCGAAGGAGGCCTTCCGCGCGGCCGCGGACCCGAATCGTTTCCCGTACCAGGCGAAGGAGGGCCTGCTTCCGTGGCAGGGGCTGCGGACGTATCAGGGGGGCGTCGGCGGAGGCCTTCAGCAGATGGAGGGGCCGATGACCACGGTGGCCACGAATGGTTTCGATCCGCTGCTTGGAATGAGTTACGCGGAGTTCGGCTCTATCGGCCGGGCCTATCACCAGTGCCAGGGCACGGGTCAGCTGAAGTCAGACCCGGGGGAGGGCCGCGCGACTTACTACATCGTCGATTCGGAACCGAAGTTCGCGGGCGGCGGAACGTCGATTCTGCCGGACGACATTTCAGTGAAGGCACTCATCCGCTTCGCCAAGGGCGAAGAGGACAAAGCTCCAGAACTCGCCGCGGGCCTTGCCGCGATTCAGGATGCCGCGACGGAAGCACTTACCGCGTATGACCCAAGGTCCATCGGCAAAGTCGTGCCGGCCCTCCGCAAAGGGCACAGCGCGACTCAGTCGCTGATCGCTCTTGTGAAGGGCAGCTCGCTTTCCGCCGGGGCGAAGGGCAATCTCCTGCATCGACTCGAACGGAAAGCCGAGGAGTTCGATCAGACACTGATCCTCGCCAACGGTGTCGTGTTCCAGGCGGTGGCGAGCGACGGCGACGTGGTGCGCGGCCAGGCCTTCGATGTCCGAGCCCTCGTGGTCAATCAGGGGGAGACGCCGCTGCGGCTTGAAGACGTATCGCTTGCCGTGCCCGCCGGTTGGATGGTGAGTGGGAAGCTGGACAAAACCGGTGATCTCGCGCCGGGCCAGAAGGCCCAGGGCACGTTCACGGTGACCGTCGGTGCGAACGCGCGCTACACCCAGCCTTATTGGAAGCGCAACGTCAAAGTCGACCGCTACGACATCGACATCCCCGAGCACCAGACACTGCCGTGGAGTCCCTCGGACCTTCAGGCCCGATTCACCTTCAGCAGCGGGGGGACCACCGTCAGACGCTTGCAGGCCGCACAGTATCGCTACGAAGGCGCCTGGGTGGGCGGGGAGAAGCAGAAGGAAGTAAACGTCATCCCGACCCTTTCGGTGAACCTCACGCCGGAGATCGTGGTGGCGCCGAGGTCGGCATCGGCGGTGAAGCGCGAACTGCGCGTGGTGGTGAAGAATGGCGCCAAGGGCGCGGTCGACGCGGTGGTCCGGCTCGACGC
>JAYUUU010000229.1:0-8329 GCA_043754395.1 Vicinamibacteria bacterium | reverse complement strand
CCCGCGAGGCTCGCGGGCACGCCCAGCATCAACGCGGTCGAGGGCAGAGGTGCTGATCCCGAAGGGACGTAGAGACCCACGCGGCGGATGCCCCGCAGGATCCGGCCGCAGGAGACGCCCGGCGCCGTGTCGATTCGAAACTCCGTGGACATGCCCGCCCGGTGCCAGAGGAGGAGGCGTTCCCTTGCCTCGATCAGCGCGGCCTTCACGTCGGAGGCGACTAAACCCTCCGCTTCTTCGAATTCGTCCGGCCCGACCTCGAGTGAGGTGATGCGCACACCGTCGAAGCGCTCGGTCAGCGAGCGTAGCCCGACATCGCCATCACGACGGACGAGATCGATGATCTCCCGTACCCGCGCGTGTTGAGTCGCTTCATCTTTCGTGGTCGGCCTTTGCAGCAGACTGCGGCGGGTCGATTCGTTGACGTCGCTCCAGCGGACCGGCTGAACCGAGGTCAAAAGTGTTGAGGTCATCGCACCGGCTTCGCTTTCGCGGGGCTGGTCAGAACCCGCTCCGCGGCGGTCTGGTAGCCGCCGGCGCCGAAGGCCAGGCACCGCGCGATCCGGCCAATCGTGGTGACGCTGACGCCCGTGCGGTCGTGAATCTCGCGGTACGGAGTGTTCTTAAGCAGGAGGGGCACCACGCGCCAGCGATCGGCGATGGCCTCGAGTTCCGCGGGGGTGCACAAATCATCGAGGAACGCGCGCATTTCCACCGGAGTTCGCAGGGAGAGCAGAGCCTCGAGCAGGGGAGTGAGGGCGGGCCGGGTGTCCCGATGTTTCATCGTGCAGTATTGTAATAGCACACTATTACAATGGCAAGGCGGCATGAACGTTCCGCTCCGCGGCGGTAACATCGGGATCCGCCATGACCTCCACCACTCCCGATACGCCGGGGCCCTTTGGCCTCCAGCCGATGCCCGTGCCGACCTTCGAATTCAAGCAGTTCTACCTGGGCTGCCTCGCCCAGGCCTCGTACCTTGTGGGCTCCTTGGGAGAGGCCGCGATCGTCGATCCACGGCGGGACGTGGACGTGTACATTGACGAGGCGAAGGCCCGCGGGCTCGCCATCCGCTATGTGATCGAGACGCACCTCCATGCCGACTTCGTGAGCGGCCACCTCGAACTCGCCGAGCGCACGGGGGCCACGATCCTCATCTCTCATCGGGCGGGCGCTTCATTCAAGCACCGGGGGGTGAAGGACGGAGACGAAGTCTCGGTGGGCGGCATCACCTTGAAGTTCCTCGAGACTCCAGGCCACACGCCGGAGAGCGTCTCTGTGCTCGTGACCGATCCGCGCACCTCCGCGACGCCTCAGTTGGTCCTCACCGGCGACACCCTCTTCATCGGCGACGTCGGGCGGCCCGATCTCCTTGGCAGCAAGGGGATCACGCCACAGGAAATGGCCGGCCACCTTTACGATTCGCTTCACGCGAAGCTCCTGCCGCTCCCCGATGACGTTCTCGTCTACCCGGCTCATGGCGCCGGATCGTTGTGCGGGAAGAATCTCTCCAAGGACACCTTCTCCACCATGGGGAGGCAGAAGGCTTCGAATGTGGCCCTGCAACCGATGACCCGGGATGAGTTCATCGAGTTCCTCACTCGCGAGGCGCCCGAGATTCCGCAGTATTTTCCGCTCGATGTCGAGATCAACCGCCGGGGCGCTCCGAGTCTTGAAGCGGGTGCGACCCCCGCCCCGCTCGATGTCGCCGAGTTCAAGAAGCGCCAGGATGAAGGTGCGGTGGTCCTCGATGTGCGCGCGTTGGAGGACTACGCCAGGGGCGCCGTGCCCCGTTCGTTGAACATCGGCCTCGGCGGGCAGTTCGCCTCGTGGGCGGGGACTCTCGTGGACGCGCATCGCCGACTGCTTATCGTGGCCGCGGATGAATCTGCGGCAGCCGAGGCGCTGACCCGCCTCGCCCGGGTGGGCCTCGAGAAGGTCGATGGATGGCTCCGGGGCGGTATCCACGCGTGGACTTTGACCGGCCTGCCGACCGTCACCACCGCGGAGGTCACCACTCAGGAGCTTCAGGCGGTGAGGAGCGGGGCACCGGAGAAGGAGCGGACGTTCCAGATCGTGGACGTTCGGCGCTCAGGCGAGTGGAACGCCGGACATATTCCGGGCGCGATTCACGCGCCACTGCACCTCCTCGAAGACCACGCCGCCTACCTCGATCCCACGCTCAAGACCTACGTGCTTTGCGCCGGCGGATATCGCTCGCCCATGGGTGCTGAGATTCTGCGAGAGATCGGCATCACGGATGTCGCGGTGGTGAAGGGTGGAATGAGCGAGTGGAAGGCGCTCGGCTTCGAAACATCGACGGCCTCATGAAGCCTCCCGAGTGGCGCCGCGCCTTCGCGGTGTGGGCTCTCGCCGCGCTCGTTGGTCCCCTGGTCAAGGCTCAGTCGGCTCCGCCGAAGAGTTCGCTCTCGGTTACCGAGACGCTTGTGGCCGGTTACGTCGAACGCTACTTCGACATGTACCCCACGCGGGCGACCGAGGCAGGCCGGCACGACCTCGACTCTCGCCTCGAGGACTTCGCCGCGTCGCGCGTGGAGTCGTGGGTGATCTTCAATCGACAGACCCGCGCGGCGCTCGCGGAGGCTAAGAAAGGCGCCTCCTTCGACGATTCTCTTGACGCCCTTGTGGTGAAGGCGCAGATCGAACGGGAGATCCTCGACCATGACGTCCTCAGGCGCCGCGATCACGATCCCCTGATGTGGACGGCGCCGCTCTCGAACGCGACGGTCTTTCTGCTCGTCCGCGACGATCTTCCCCGAGAGGCCGCGCTTGAAGCTGCCCGCAGGCGTGTGAGTCTGATTCCGCCTCTCGCCCGCGCGGCGAGAGAGGCCTTCGAGATAACAGATCCAGGGGCGGTCCCTCCGGAACACGCGCGGCTAGCCGCCGCACAGATCGACTCCCTGGCCCGCTTCTATGAAACCGGCTTCGCTCAGGCGTACCCGCCTGGGGGCCGTGAGGAGGCGCAAAGGGAAGCGGAATTCGCGTCTCTCGCTCTGAAGGATCTCGCGGTCACGCTCACGTCTCTCGCGAAGAACGCCACCGGCCGCGCCCAGCTTGGCGACCGCTACGCCGACGTTTTTAGGGCGGGCACCGGCCTTGCCGAGTCGCCGGCCGCGGTTCTGATCCGCGCCGAGAAGGCGCTCGTCGCCAAGAAGCGCGAAGTGGCCGCTTACGGCCGCTCGGTGTGGACGCAGGTGACCGGGGAAGCAGGCCCGCCGCCCGCGCGCGATGCCGACGTCATTCACCGGGTGTTCCAGTCGATCGCCGAAGACCGCGACCCGGACCTCGAGACCTATACCGCGGGCTGGAAGCGGAACACGGTCGACGTCGAACGCTTCGTTCGGGGAAAGCGCGTGATGACCCTCAAGGAACCCCTCACCCTCAAGATCGACATCTCACCCTCGTACTTCACCGGACAAAGTGTTGGAGGTGTTTTCCCCGCTGGCCCGTGGTCGCCAGATGCGAGCACGATCTTGTTCCTGCCCGTTCCGCGCACCGGAGCCTCGCCCGAAGACGCGGCGAACTTCTATAAGGACTTCAATCGCGGTTTCAACCGGATGATCGTTTCGCACGAACTCATTCCCGGCCATTACACCCAACTGCGTCACGCGGCCTACCACCCTCGAAAGGTCCGCGCCCTTTTCGCGGATCCGGTCTACGTCGAAGGGTGGGGCACCTTCTGCGAACGCCTGCTCCTCGACCTCGGTTTCGGCAACTCCCGCGCTCGCCTTGCCCATTTGAAAAAACAGCTCGAGAACATCGCGCGGACGATCGTGGACATCCGCGTCCACACCCGCGGAATGAGTGAGGCGGAGGTTCGGGAGTTCGTGATGAAGGAAGCGTTCCAGGGCGAGCAGCTTGCCAGGAACATGTGGATGCGGACGATCACCACAGCGCCCCAGATCACCACCTACTTCCTTGGCTACGATCAGGTGAAGGGCCTTTATGACGACGTTCGCCGCGCCAGGGGATCTCGGTTCGTTCTACAGAAGTTCATGGACGGAATGATGGAGATGGGACCGGTGCCGGTGGCCGAGTATCGGCGTGTCATGTTGCCGGCGCGGAAATAGCAGCCTTTGAACGTTGTTTGGCCGCGGCTCGCGATACTCGCCGCCCCGCAGGAGGGGGCTGCTTTATGCCGTGCTGATCCTGCGCATCGCGCTCGGCCGGAAGTAGAGAGTTACTCGCCCTCGCGCGTGGCTTCGAGCACTTCGAGAGCCTCGCGATCGCCCGGCCTTCGTGAGAGGGCGAGGGTCGCCATCGCGTGAGCTTCGCGCTCCCGGCGCAGGCGCATGAAAACGTGAGCGAGGGCGGTCGCGGCTTTGCCGTTTGGATCCAGCGTCACCGCCGCCGCGAGCGGAATGATGGCGCGCTCCGGCTGATTGAGTCTCATCCAAAGATCGCCCAGCAGTTCAAGGGCGAGGGGATGCGGGTCGAGATCGACCGCGCGTTGGACCGTCTTCGCCGCCGCCGCGAGGTCTCCCGTAAGAAGCTGCTGCTGCGCCTTGTGAACGAGGCGGGACGATGCGGGGCGCGAGAGTTCGTTCGTCTGAAACAGATCTTCGTTGCTCAACGCTCCCCCTTAAGGGCTTGGAGTTTAGTCCCCTTTTGGCCCAGCACTTTGGCTATCCCCCAGCGTTCTCATCAACGCCTCGAACATCGCGAAAGTCAGGGCCTGAGGTCCGTCGGACAGCGCCTTGGTCGGGTCCGGGTGAATTTCCACCATGATGCCGTGGGCCCCGCCCGAAAGGGCCGCGCGCGCCATGGGCGGGATGAACTGTCGCACCCCCACGGCATGGGAGGGATCGACGATGATCGGGAGGTGCGATCTCTCGCGCACCACTGGCACGGCGGAGAGGTCGAGCGTGTTGCGGGTCGCGGTCTCGAAGGTCCGGATGCCTCGCTCGCATAGGAGCACCATCTGGTTGCCGTGGGCGAGGATGTACTCGGCCGCGTTCAGCCATTCGTCGATCGATGACATCATGCCGCGCTTCAGCATCACCGGCCGGTGGGCTTGTCCCACTTCACGCAGCAGCGAGAAGTTCTGCATGTTCCGGGCTCCGATCTGGATCATCTGCGCCTTCTCGGCCACCGCACCAATGTCGCGGGGGTGCATCACCTCGGTCACGACCGGGAGCCCCGCTTCTGCCCCCGCTTCCGCGAGCCATTCGAGCGCTTCGTAACCGTGACCCTGGAATGAGTAAGGGGATGTTCGCGGCTTGAAGCAACCGCCGCGCAGCATCGTGCCTCCCATCTCCTTCACGATGCGCGCGCACGCGCGCACTTGCTCGAGCGACTCCACCGCGCACGGGCCGGCGATCACGACCGGGCGGGCCGTCCCGCCGATGAGCGCTCCGGATGGAAGGGGAATGACCGTGTCTTCGGCGCGATGCCGGCGAGAGACGAGGGCGGCGGGCTCATTCTTCGATTCTGCTGCGACCACGGGCGGAGGCGCCTCCTCCAAGGCGCTCGTTACCCGGACTCGAGGCCGCGGCTCGGCGGGCCTCGCGCCGTGTGAAGTTCGAGACGCGTAAGAGCCGAGCACCTTGAGGAAACTCGCGCGCGATTGAAGCTCGCGGACCGCCAAGGTCACCGCGGGGTCGGCGAGGTTGCCTTCGAAGTCGGCATAGAAGAGGTACTCCCAGGGGGTACCCGGCCGTGGCCGCGACTCGAGCTTGGTGAGGCTCAAGTGATGTTCGGCGAGGACCGCGAGACAGCGGACGAGTGCTCCTTCCTCATGGCGTGTGGCGAAGACGAGCGAGGTCTTTGCGGGGACGCGCAGGTCGCAAGGCTCGGGTTTTCGGGACACGATGGCCATGCGGGTGAAGTTCTCTCGATGGTCCGCGACGCCGCGTTTCAGGATCACCAGCCCGTGGATGCGCGCCGCCTCTTCGCTCGCAATCGCGGCCTGGGTAACGTCGAAGTCCTCGCGCACCCGCCGCGCGGACATCGCGGTATCCGTGAAGGCTTCGATCTCACAGCCGCTCAGGGTTGAGAGGAACCGGCCGCATTGCGAGAGGGCCACTGGATGCGAGAACACTCGGCGGATCCTTGAAAGAGGCACATCCTCGAGAGCGAGCAGGCAATGATCGACTTCCTGGATCTCCTCGCCCACGATGGCGACGTTCATACGGGCGAGCAGGTCGTAGTTGGGAGTCACCGATCCCGAAGTGGAGTTTTCGAGGGGGAGGATGGCGCGGTCGATCTCGTCCGCCTCGAGGGCCTCGAGCATCATCTCGAATCCGTCGTATCCGCGGTACACGACGTCGCGGACCGCAGCGCCAAAGTGCTTCAGGCCGGCCATGTGGCTATAGGCGCCTTCGCTGCCCTGATACCCCACGCGCAGGACGCTTGCGTTTGAGTCTCGTCCCGGGGCCAGGAGATTCTCCTGAGTGCGCACGGAGTGGCCGAGGATTTCGCGGAAGAGCCTGGTGAGGTGGAAGGGGTCGAGGCCACTTTCGCGCCCAAGCTCGGTCACGCGCGTGAGGACCTCTTCCTCGCGGCTCATGTCGCGCAGCGCGCCGTTGCCTGAGGCTTTGACCTGCGCCACCTCGAAGACGAGGCGCTGGCGTGCGGCCAGCGCGCTCACGAGCGCCGCATCGGCGGCGCTCAAACGTTCGCGGATTGAATCGAGTTCCATGTTTTGTCTCCGGAAAAGCAAAAGGCCCGCTCCTTGAGGTCGGTCAAGGAAGCGGGCCTGATGAAGGCTCAGTGGTGAGTGAAGTGGCTAGACGAAGCCTCCACCCGCTCCATGGGAGCAGGTAAAGACGAACCGGCCGCGCGACTTCGCAACGTTCATTGGCCGCGGATTCTCCGCCCGCGAAGCCACACGTGTCAAGTGTTTGTTACCGCGCCGGGGTTAGATGTTCGAACATCAAGCCCACCGCAGTGCGGCGTTTGAACCCCTTCCAGTACGTGTGCGCCTGTTGGGGCTTCCCGCTCGGGTCCACTGCGAACACCGCATCCTTCCCGTTCGGTACGAGATCGAGATACGACTGCATCTCCGCCTCTCCCTTCAGACGAAGGCCGAAGAAAGCAGTGGCAAAGTGATCCAGGATGTTGTTCATGCGCACCGTGTCCCACACCGGGTCGGCGTAGTGAGTGAAGCCGGCCGGCTGGCCGCCTCGTGAAGCCCACGTCTCGTCGGGTGCGGGAATGGGCGCGCCCGCGTTGTGATTGGCGCCTATAAAGGTCAGCAGATAACGGTCGGCGTTGACCGCGTCCTCGAAGAGGGCCCGCGTTCCCTTTTCATAGCCGGACACATCGTCGGCACTCCCCGCGACGAAGAGAACGGGAGTGCGAATCCCCTTTAGTCCCTCGGCCTCCCAAAGACCCGCCGGCATGCCCCAGGGGGCTATCGCGATCGCCGCTTTGATGCGGGGATCGAGCGAGAGAAGGTAGTTCGGGTTCGCCGCGCCGCGTTCGGCCAGCAAGGAGTTTGGAGGTGCAGCGGGGAGCGTCTCGGCGCCTTTGCGGAAACCTCCACCGATGACGTTGACGACCCCGTAACCGCCCATCGAATAGCCGACGATGCCGGTGCGTGAGGCGTCGACGAGGCCGGCGAGGAACGAACCCGCGGTCTTTCCGCCGAGGCGTTCCATTTCGTTCAGAACAAACAGCTGATCGAAAGGACGGTTGTAGAGAGTGCTCGCGAACGCCTTCTGGTCGTCGTAAGTGCTCTCCTTATGGGAAATGGACACGACGACATAACCCTTGCTCGCGAGGTTTTCACCCAGATGGGCGAGCAGATGTCGGTCGCCGGGATAACCATGCGACACGATCACCAGCGGGTAGCCGCCCTCCTGGGGCCGAGCCGCCGCGTCTCGCACCGCCTGGCCTCGAAGGGTTACGACCACCGCAGGGTCTCGCGTGATGACGCCTTTGTACTCGCCACCCGGCTTCTGATCAGGGCTGAGAGTCGCGGGATACCAGACTTCGATCGTGAGCGTACGGTCGTACCGTGCCACCGGTCCGCCTTCCTTCGTGGAGAGAATGTCGGGGCGATTCCGGTCGGTCAGCTGCAGCGTGCGCACCCCGATGGGGAGCGCACCGAAGGTGGCGAGATCGGGCGCCAGCGGCGTCACCAGGTCGATGCGGTTCTGCGCCGGTACAGGCGAAGGTGCGAACGTAAGCAGAGCCACCAGCAAGCAAACGCGTTTCATTCGGATCTCCTGGGAAGGCGGAAGCGTACCCCTGATTTTTGCCCGGCGCTCGTGCTGTACGTCGGCATGACCGTGAACGTGCTCGTGCTTTTCTGCCCGCGCCCGTGCCCGCCGTCGTGTTACCATCCCCGCTCCGAGCCCGTGAC
>JAYUUU010000228.1:0-2248 GCA_043754395.1 Vicinamibacteria bacterium | reverse complement strand
CTTCTTCGCTCAGGAGCCCGAATATTCCCGATATTCGGGCCCTTCGGCTCATCGCCAGCCGGGCGCATCGCTCGTGGCCCGGGGCCAGGCTGGCGCGCTTTTCACCACGGACTGCTAGCCGCGGCCGCAAAGGAACCAGAAAGCAATGACCGCCTCAATCGAAAACATCTTCAAGGCCTACGACATCCGCGGCCTGAGCCCGAGTGAACTCAATCCCCCGCTTGCGCGCCGCATCGGCATCGCGTTCGTCGACTACCTGAAAGCGAAGAACATCGCCATCGGACGCGACATGCGGGACACCTCACCGGGTCTCGCCGAGGCGTTCATCGAGGGCGCCCGCTCGCGCGGGGCCAACGTCATCGATATCGGAATGGTGTCGACCGACACGCTCTATTTCGCGGTGGCGAGCCTCGCGCTCGATGGCGGCGCGATGCTCACCGCGTCACACAATCCGAAGCAGTACAACGGCATCAAGCTCGTACGGGCCGGTGCGGTGGCGCTGTCGGGAGACGCCGGCATTAAAGAGGTGCGCCAGGGAGCGCTTGGGCCCGAGCCCGAAGCGCACCCAGGCGGCGCGGGCTCGCTCGTTCAAAAGGACGTAAGCGACGCCTTCGTCGCGCATTGCCTGGGATTCATCGACCCGAAAAAGCTCACGCCGCTGCGCCTCGTCCTCGATGCCGGGAACGGCATGGGGGGACCGGCGGCGGAGCGCGTCTTCGCGAAGCTCCCGTTCGAGCGCACGGATCTCTACTTCACGCCCGACGGCGACTTTCCCAATCACGCCGCGGATCCGCTGGTTGAGGAGAATCGCCTCGACATCATCGCCGCGGTGAAGGCAAAGGGCGCCGATCTCGGCATCGCGTGGGACGGAGATGCCGACCGGTGTTTCTTTATCGACGACACCGGCGAGTTCATCCCCGGCGACTTCGTGACCGCGCTCCTCGGGACCATGTTCGCGAAGCGCGAGCCGGGCGCCACCATTGTCTATGACGTACGCGCCTCGCGCGCGGTCGCGGACAGCGTGCGTGCGGTGGGCGGAAATCCGGTGATGCACCGCGTTGGCCACGCTTTCATGAAAGTGAAGATGCGTGAACTGAACGCGGTCTACGGCGGCGAGGTTTCGGCTCACTACTACTTCCGTGACAACTGGTTCGCCGATAACGGCATGATCCCAGCCCTGCTTCTCCTCGAACTCGTCTGCGGTTCCGGGAAGAAGCTTTCAGAGCTACTGGCCCCTTATCGAGCGAAGTACTTCATCTCCGGCGAGATCAACTCGAAAGTGGCCGACGTCCCCCGTGCCCTCAGCCTCATCGAAGAGCGCTACAAAGACGGTCGCGTGATGAAGCTCGACGGCGTCTCGGTCGATTACGACACCTGGCACTTCAACGTGCGCGGCTCGAACACCGAGCCGCTACTGCGCCTGAACCTCGAGGCCTATTCGCAAGGCGAAATGGAACAGCGCCGCGATGAGGTGCTGGCGTTGATCCGGTCGTAGCCGCGCCCGCGCTGCCATCGCGTCCGCAAGTAGGAGCGTAGCCGGCCATCGAGGGAGCGCGCACGCGAGCGGGGCGTTGAGCGCGAGTCACCGATGTCCGTCAGCGACCTTTGCGCGAACCGAGGAGGCTAAGGAGGCACACGATTCCATCGTTTCGGGAACACAGTGCCGACGCAGCCGACGTCCACGCCGCGGCGCGCACCCTCGATGGCCGGCCACGCGGGCCACCACTACCAAGGCGTTGGGATTGCTTCGTCGCCCTCGCTCGATGAGCTTCCTCGCAATGACGGTCGCGGTTCGTTAGCTGGGCTGCTTCGTGGCCCAAGGCCAGGCGTCGCCCTGCCCTGCGGGCGGCGCTCGCGCTCGCCCTCGTTTGATGAGCTTCCTCGCAATGACGGAGGGGTTCGCAATGACGGTGGGCTGAGGCCAAACGTTATGCTGTGCGGTTATGAGCGCGACCCGACACGTCTTTGAGAATGGATTAACGCTCCTCGTCGAACCCGTGGCCCAGGTGCATTCCGTGGCGATCGGCGTTTTCGTCCGGCGCGGGTCGCGGCACGAGAATGATCGTGAGCGCGGCCTCGCGCACTTCATCGAGCACCTGGTTTTCAAGGGCACCGCGTCGCGCAGCGCCGAGCAGATCGCGATGGACGTGGACGCCATGGGTGGCCACATGGACGCCTTCACGTCGAAGGAATACGCGGCCTTTCACCTGCGCGTCCTCGACACCCATGTGAACCGTTCCGCCGAGAT
>JAYUUU010000227.1:0-2189 GCA_043754395.1 Vicinamibacteria bacterium | reverse complement strand
AGCCTCGCCCACTCCTTCCATACTTGTAACCGCGACCGGGCCCGATCTGGGAGAGGCGGCATCGGGGGAGGTCATTTATTTCAGGTATTGCGCGGCCTGTCACGGCCGCTCCTTGACCGGTGATGGACCGGTAGCGCCCGGCCTCGTCAAGAAACCCATCAACCTGACGGTCCTCGCGAAGAAAAATGGAGGGACTTTTCCTTACGACAAGGTTGCGGCCCTGATTGATGGGCGCCAGACCACGCGCACGCACGGCACCCCCGACATGCCGGTGTGGGGTGAGATCTTTGCCATCACCGCGGGCACCGATGCGCCGACCGCGGAATCGGCGGTGACGCGGATCACCCATTACGTCTGGTCCAGGCAGGCGAAGCCCACGGCCGCCACCGCCAAGAAGTAGCGGCAACCAACGCGTCGCGTGCGCTTGCCGCGAGTCGCGGGACCCCCCAACACCTGCACCTGACCTGAGCGGAAGAAGAAATCTTCGAATGAATGCCCGTGTGCCGTCTCGCTTTTGTCCTCTGGTTGCCCTGGCCCTGAGCGTCGTCAGTCTGACCGCGCCCCGGGTTTTCGCTCAGTCAATCGACGCGAAGAACGCGACCGAGCAGGCCGAGACACCGAGGCCGGTGCGGGGCGCCAGGTTTCTGGCCAAGAGCCCGGTGATCGATGGCGCGGTGATCGACGACGAGGCCTGGAAGGAAGTCGAACCGATCACCGAGTTCCGGCAAACGACTCCCGACGATGGGGCGGCGGTATCGGAAAAGACCGAGGTAAGGCTCGCCTATACCGAGGAGGCTCTCGTCATCGGCGTCGTTTGTTACGACTCGGAGCCCTCGAAGCTCGTGGTTTCTGACTCACGAAGGGACTCTCCGCTCGAGGAGGTGGACAGCTTCCAGTTCATTCTCGATACCTACAAAGATGGTCAGAACGGCTTTGTCTTCGGAACCTCGCCCGCGGGTGGCGAGTACGACGCGCAAGTTTCGCTCGAGGGGCGGGAGGGGGATCGAAGCAGCCGCCAACAGGCGGGTGCGGGTGGCGGGTTCAATCTGAACTGGGACGCGGCCTGGACGGTGCGCACCAAAGTCGGCGACTACGGCTGGAGCGCCGAGTTCTCGATCCCCTTCAAAAACCTGCGGTACGCCAAGGGTGGCGAGCAGTCCTGGGGTTTCAACATGCAAAGGAACATCCGGCGCAAGAAGGAAGTGGCGTACTGGTCGCCCCTGCCTTGAGCAGAATGCTCATGAGGATCTTGATGTTGACCTCGTGGTCGGACATGTCGACGCCGCCCGAGTTGTCCACGGCGTCGGTGTTGCAGAGGCCGCCGAGGGTCGAGTACTCGAGGCGCGCGCGCTGGGTGACGCCGAGGTTGCCGCCCTCGCCGATCACCTTCGCCCGGACCTCGGTCGCGTCGATGCGGACGCGGTCGTTGGTGCGGTCGCCGACCTCGGCGTCCTCCTCCGTCGACGACTTCACGTAGGTCCCGATGCCGCCGTTGTATAGCAGGTCGACCTTGGCGGTCAGGATGCGGCGGATCACCTCTTCACCGGACGCGCTTTCCGCCTGCAGGTCGAGGAGCGCGCGCATCTCCGGGGACAGGGCGATGGCCTTGGCCGAGCGGTCGAAAATTCCCCCGCCCTTGCTGATCAGCTTCGCGTCGTAGTCCCGCCAGCCGGACCGCGGGAGGCGGAACATCCGCTCGCGCTCGGCAAAGCTCTTCGCGGGATCGGGATCGGGATCGATGAAGATGTGGAGGTGGTTGAATGCCGCCACCAGCTTCGCGGCCTTGCTCATGAGCAGCCCGTTGCCGAACACGTCCCCCGCCATGTCGCCGATGCCGGCCAGGGTGAAGGGCTGGGTCTGCACGTCGTGGCCCAGGTTCCGGAAGTGGTGCTTCACGCACTCCCAGGCGCCGCGGGCCGTGATCCCGACCTTCTTGTGGTCGTAGCCGACGCTGCCCCCGGATGCGAACGCGTCCCCCAGCCAGAACCCGTACTGGGCGGAGACCCGGTTGGCGGTGTCGGACAGGTGGGCGGTTCCCTTGTCCGCCGCGACCACCAGGTAGGGATCGTCACCGTCCTGCCGCACGACCTCGGGGGGATGGAGGACCTTGCCGTCGACGATGTTGTCCGTGATGTCGAGCAGGCCGGAGACGAACTCGCGGTAGCGGTTGATCAGGTAGTCGTCGAGGG
>JAYUUU010000226.1:0-9736 GCA_043754395.1 Vicinamibacteria bacterium | reverse complement strand
AGCCTCTCGCGCTCCTGCGCGGCTCCGGCTTTCTCCAGATGTCGAAACGGAACCTGACGCTCCGCGCGCTGGAACACGAATGCCTTGCCCAGCACACGGCCGGGGGCGATGGCGAAGCCTGAGAGTTTCAAGCTCGCGGGGCCTCGCCAAAGCCGGACGCGACAAGAGTCGCGAGTGCTTTGATCACTTCCTTCTCGTCACGCCCTTCGGCGCGAAGCTGAATCGAAGCCCCGCAGGGTGCGGCCAGAAGGAGCAGACCAAGAATCGACTTGCCGTCCATCTCCTTGTCCTTGAACACCACCGTGACCTGCGACTCGAAGCGCGAGGCCTCCGCCACGAACTTGGCCGCCGCGCGCGCATGAAACCCAAGCGGATTGACCACGCGCACGGTCTTCCGCTTCACGGACAGGAATCCGGAAGGGGGACGGAGCCGAATTCACTTCGGCGGAGTCCCCGGGGGCCCGGGGGGCTGAGCAGGCAGTCAATCGCCATTGCGGCACCCCGGCTTAAGGAGGACGAAGCCGAATTCACTTCGGCGGAGTCCCGGGGGTCTGGGGGGCTAAGCAGGCAGTCAAACGCCATTGCGGCCCCCCGGCTTAAGAAGGTCACCTGCCACTTGCACGCTCTCCCGGCCTTGCGCACAAACCACTCGCGCCACGTCGGCGAGAGGTTTCGTCCGGATCTGGCAGGCCTTGATGAGCATCGGCAGGTTGACGCCGGTCACGACCTCGACACCGTCGCCCGCGAAAGGAAGCACCAGATTCGTCGGAGTCCCGCCGAACATGTCGGTAAGCACCAGGACGTTCTTCTTGCCGCACTGGGCGAGGGCCTTGCCAATGGCGCCCTTCGCCACCGCGACGTCCACTTCCCAGTCGATCGAAAGGGCGATCACACGCTCCTGTTCGCCCACGATCATCTTGAGGGCGTTCACGAGTTCGCGGGCTACGTCGCCGTGAGTCACGACGAGAATGCCGATCATTTCTGTAGAAGATCCCGGTGGCGCACTCTCACGGTCACGCCTTCGATCTGCTCGAGTTCATGGGCGAGTTCGCGCGCGATCATGACCGAGCGGTGGCGGCCGCCGGTGCAGCCGATGCCGACGGTGAGATAGGCCTTGCCCTCGGCCACGTACTTCGGCACCACGAAACTCAGAAAGTCCTTGAGCTTCGCCTGGAATTCAAGAGTGCCGGGCGCTTTTTTCAAGAAGCGGACGATCCTCGGGTCGAGCCCCGTGAGCCTCCGGAGTTTGGGCTCGAAGTGAGGATTCTTAAGGAAACGAACATCGAAGACGAGGTCCGCTTCGGCCGGAGGCCCAAGCTTGAAACCAAACGAAAGCACGGTGAGAACCAGGCCGCGGCCTTCCTGAAGGGCGCCGAAGTGCTCTTTGATGTAGTTCTTCAGCTGATGCACGCTCAGGTTCGAAGTGTCGACGATGAAGTCTGCGAGTCTTCGGACGGGTGCTAGAGCCTGCTTCTCCTCCCGCAGCCCGTCGCGCACCGGCTGGTTCGTGGCCAGAGGATGGGCGCGCCGCGTCTCGGAGAAACGACGGATGAGTGTGGCATCCGAAGCCTCCAGAAAAACGAGGTTCACTTTCATGGCCTGGCGCATCAGTTTCGCCAGGGCCGGACCGAACGCGGCCACGAAGTTCGGCTCGCGCATGTCGACCACCAGGGCGGCGCGGGGCGTGCCGGACGATTTCAGGAAAGCGACAAAGCCGGGGAGAAGCTGAATCGGAAGGTTGTCGACGCAAAAATACCCAAGGTCTTCGAGCGCGTTCGCGGCATGCGACTTCCCCGACCCCGACAGACCCGAGATGATGACGATCTCCGGCTGTTTCCTCGGCTTGTGTCGGCCGGTTTTCAAGATTCCCCCTTGCCTTTGGCGGTCGCCTGCGCTTCGACCCGGCTCAAAAGCGTCGCGGTGGCATCGTGTCCGCGCGCCCTCAGGAGAAGATTCTTGGCTGCGAGTTCGACGAGCAGAGCCACATTCCGGCCGGGTGCTACGGGAAGACGAAGCAGAGGCACTTCAATGTCGAGGATCGACTCGGTCTCGCGATTGAGGCCCAGGCGATCGTAGGCCTTGCGCGGATTCCACTTCTCGAGCCGCACCACCAGATCGATGTTCTGACCCGGGCTCACCGCGGAGACACCGTAAAGATCCTGAATGTTCAGGATGCCGAGGCCCCGTATCTCCATATGGTCGCGGGTGGGTTGAGGCGAAGCGCCGAGCAGCCCCTGACTCGTGGCCTTTATGTCGACGGCATCGTCTGAAACCAGGCGATGCCCGCGATCGACGAGTTCGAGGCCGCATTCCGACTTCCCGATGCCGCTGTCGCCACGGATGAAAACACCAATGCCGAGAACATCGATGAGGACGCCGTGCAGACGCGCCGTACGGGCGAGCCGGTCCTCGAGAAACTCCGTGAGCCGTTTGATGAAGGGCGTCGAATCGAGCGGCGTGGCGAGAACGGGTATGCCTCGGGCCTCCGCTTCGCGCGTGAGTTCGGGCGGCACTTCGAGGCCGCGGGTCACCACCACACAGCAGAGTTCGCGCCCCATAAGACGATGCATGACGAGAGCGCGCTGTTTGACCGAGAGAGTGCGCAGAAACGAAGACTCGCTGCCGCCGAGGATCTGGACGCGGCCGGGGCTCAGGTACCGCGTGAATCCCGTGAGGGCCAGACCCGGACGCTGGACGCGCGAGCGGTCGATCTGGTTTTTGAGTCCCGACTTCCCGCCCAGAAGGCGCAGGCCCATGGGGGCCGCTTCTTCGCTCAGCAGCGCACCCACTTGAACGCGCGGAGTCGAAGGTTTCTTCACCTGGGCCGGCCCTTGCGCTCCGACGACGAGGGAATCCGCATCTCCTCGCGATATTTCGCCACCGTGCGGCGCGCGATGGTGGTGCCCTGGTACGAAAGCACCTGGCCGATCTGCGCGTCGGAGAGCGGCTTGCCCGGAGTCTCCGCGTCGATCATCTGGCGGATCTTCTCCTTGATCGCGACCGAGCTCACCGATTCGCCGGAGTCGCCTTTGAGGCCCGAGTGAAAGAAGAACTTGAGGGGCAGAACACCCTGAGGAGTATGCGCGTGCTTGTTCTGGACGATTCGCGACACCGTCGACTCGTGCATCGAGATGTCGTCCGCCACATCGCGCAGGACCATGGGCTTGAGCGCGGAAATGCCCAACTCGAAGAACGCTTCCTGCCGCTTCAGGATCGAATCCGCGACTTTGTAAAGCGTCCGCTGCCTCTGGTCGACGCTCTTGATGAGGAAGAGGGCGCTTCGCATCTTGTCCCGGACGTAGGTCTTCGCTTCGTCGTCCGCGGGAGAGTTGGCGTTCAGGAACTGGCGATAGCTCGAAGAAATGCGGAGTCGCGGCAGAGAGTCGTCGTTGAGCTCGACCACGAAAGCGCCGTCCTTCTTGTAGATCATCACGTCGGGCACAACGTACGAGGGGGGCTTGGCGGAAAGGGTGCTGCCGGGACGCGGGTCGAGGCCTTCGATGAGGTCGAGCCAGTCGAGCACCTCGGCTTCGGGCCTTTGCAGCACCCGGACGAGCCCAGCGACGTCGCGCATTTCGAGCATGCGCATATGAGATTCGACGATCGCAACCGCCGGGGTGTGGCCAAATCCGAAGAAGCGGAGCTGGATGAGCAGACACTCGCGCAGGTCACGGGCCCCGACACCCGCCGGGTCAAAGGTCTGCACCAGCCGGAGGGCCGCTTCTGCATGTGAGCGATGCGCCTCGACGTCGAGTTCCATGGCCGCGAGAACCTCGTCGAGGGTCGTCGGCACGATCTTCCCGCACGCTGCGTGATCATTCAGTTCGCACGAAGGGTCGTGAGTTCGCAGGTACCCGTCGTCGTCGAGATTCTGGATAATGCCTTCGCCGATGTCGCGAATGAGCCCGGGCGAGACGTCGTGCCGGAGCTGGGCGAGAAGGTGATCGCGCAGGTCGATGGTGGTCGCGAGGCGATTCTCGATCGAGTATTCCGAGTCTGGGTCGCTTTGAGCCATGTCCCGAACGCCGACATCATCGACCACGTTCTCGAACAGCTTGTCGATGTCCGAGTCCTGGAGCCCCGTCTGTTCGGCGCTCGCCAGGGGGTCGACGAGGGGTTCGAGGGTCGTGTCTGCGGGCGGGCCGTCGAGGGACACCTCGGAGGCATCGGCGATCTGCCCAAGTGCTGTCTCGGCATCGAACTCGGCCTCGGCACCCGCCGAACCGTCGCTTCCTTCGCTATCGGTCTCGGGAGTGGGCCCGGTCAGCTCGTCGTCCGGAATTTCCTCCAGGAGAGGGTTCTCGACCATCTCCTGGTTGATGACGTCCGCGAGTTCGAGGGTGGTGAGGGGCAACAGCTTGATCGCCTGCTGCATCGCGGGCGTCAGGACGAGACGCTGGGAGAGCTTCGGCGAAAGCGACAGACGCTGTTGAAGAGCCATATCTAAGCGGTCGCCTCGGGAAGCATCAGATCGAAGTCGTCCCCTAGATACACGCGCCGCACCTCGGCGTCGGTCGCGAGGGCGCGCGGAGTTCCGGTGCGGAACACCTCTCCCTCACGGATGATGTAGGCGCGGTCGGTGATGCGGAGGGTCTCCCGGACATTGTGATCCGTGATGAGTATGCCGAGGCCACGCTTCTTGAGATAAGCGATGATCCTCTGAATGTCGCCCACCGCGATGGGGTCGATGCCGGCGAAAGGCTCGTCGAGCAGGATGAAAAGGGGCGAGGCGGCAAGGGCCCGGCAGATTTCAAGACGCCTGCGCTCACCGCCCGAGAGCGTGTCCGCCCTCTGCTGGGCGAGGGCCGAGATGCCGAGTTCGAGGAGCAGTTCGCCCGCGCGGGTTTTCTGTTCGCGAAGGGAATAGCCGAGAGTCTCCAGGACCGCGAGGACGTTCTCCTCGGTAGTTAGTTTTCGGAAGACGCTGCTTTCCTGGGGCAGATACCCGATGCCCGCGCGTGCGCGCAGGTACATGGGCAGGCTCGTGATGTCATCGCGGCCGAGGAATACCGAGCCGGATCGCGGTTTGGTGAGACCGACGACCATATAAAAGGTGGTGGTTTTGCCGGCCCCGTTTGGACCCAGAAGACCCACAACCTCCCCGGTCGAGATCTCGATGTCGACGTCCTTCACGACGACCCTGGACCCGTAGGCCTTGGTGAGGCCTTGCCCGCGAAGCACAATGCTTGGAGCGGTCACTACTGTTTGATCTTTCTCTGAAGCACGGTTTCGGTTCGCCCTTCTTCTCCGACCACTTCCACCTGATCTCCCGACGTAAAAAATGTGACGGACTTGCCCTGGACTCTCTTGCCCTGGGATTCCAGTTTGACCGGAGTACCGGTCATCACGACGCGTCCGTCCTTCGGAGTGTAGAGAAGATGGCCGCCCTCGGCGGTCCTGTCCTCGGCTTTGATGGTGACAAGCCCCCCTTTGGCCTCGAGGGTTTCAACCGCGAAGCCGCCGGTCGGATCGAGCCCCACGCGGATCTCCGGCGCTTTGGTCTCGAAGCCCTTCTGCTGCACGGAGGCGGCGCCGCTGAAGAAGAACGTCCGATCAAGAGGCGTGTAGATCATCTTCGTCGCCCTTGCGTCGAGCCCCGCCCCCGCAGCACCCCCGGCCACCAGAATCTCGACATCCGTATCCGCGGTGATCTTCGCGCCCTTGCCCGTGTCGACGGTCTCGATGGTGAGGGCCCGCATCTCGTCTCCGCCCGCGCGGAAGACGACCCGGTCGAGGTACTGGGTGGTCTTCTTCGGCGAGTCGTGGATCACCTGGCGGCTCGTGGCGAGCAGATCCGCGCCCGCGGTACCGAAGGGTGCTCCGGGCAGGCCGCCCCTCTGGGTGTGGCGCACGCCGCCCCACGCGCGAAACGAGCCGGTGCGGGTATCGATGTCGATGAATGAGGCGAGAAGGGAAACCTTGTCCTGGGTATCTTCGAAGCTCGCTCCGCCCGAGACGACCATGCGGGCGGTCCTCTCCGAGAACTCAGCCTTGTCGCCCCTGCCCCGCTGATTCTTCCTCTCGAAGACCACCTTGTCGACGAAGGAAATCTTGTCCGCTTCGCCGGTAACCGGGTCGAGGTAGGCGACGAAATCCGTGGAGGAGATCGTTCGCAGATCGCCGCTTTCCGGGTTCAAGGGAACGAAGCGCACGCTGGTTCCGCTGTTGCCCAGGTACTCCTTGAGCTTGCCATCTGGATCGAACTTGAAGACGAGCGCGTCCCCCCGGATCTCGCGCCGCTCCGGAAGTTCCCCCTTGCCCGGCTCCACGATCATCACAGCTTCAGGACCCGCGGCCACTTCCTCCGGTTTTCTCGAAGGACCGAAGGTCATGTCGAGGCGCCTTCCCCGGATGGTCTTCCGGCCGCTCGCGCGCGGGAAGCTGAAACCGAGAGCCCCGGTGTCTCCCGAGGCAATCAGTTCGAAACCGTCGCGGAAGACGGCGCGGTAGATCGCCCGGTCTTCACCGAAGAAGAGCTGCAAGGAGCCCGATCGCGTCTTGTTCTCGCCCTGGTTCACCCGTACGTTGCCATCGAGGAAGAGGGCGTTCTCGATCCGCGAGAGACAGGCCGAATCGGCATCGATGTCGGCGGGCGGGTCGTCGCGATCGCGCAGCCGGATCTTCACTTCTCTGAAGAAAGTGATGGCGTCGCTCGCGCCTTCATAGAGCATGCCTCGCGCTTCACCCGACACATCCTTCCGGTGCCAGACGACTTTCCGCTCGCTCTGGGCGGTGCCGTCGTAGCCGTCGTAGAAGAGTTCATCGGTTTCGAGAACGAGGCCGTCGTCGGTGGTCATCTTGACGTGACCCTGAAACAGCGCCGAGGGACGGCTCGCCACATGCTGAGCGTGATCGGCGACGATCTCGAGGGAAGCGACCTTTCCCTTGGAGGTGAACGGGATCCGGGCCTTGACCGTGTCGAGGTAGCGGCGCTCGGTTTCCTTCCCCGACGAGCCCTGAGCCTCGAGTTCGATCCCCTTCTTTCCCGAGGCGCTGAAAGACTCAAAGACGAGTTTCTCCAGCCTATCGGCACGCGGATCCGTGGGGGCGTAGCCAGCATCGGGGGCGCCCGAGGGACCGGGACTGGGAGATGCGGTCGCCGTCCCCGGGGCAGTCGGCTTGGGGCGGCGCAAAGACCACAAGACCGCCCCGACAACCGCCACAACCACCACGAGAGCAAGTGTTCTCAGGATCCACGTGGGATGAGAACGGAGCGCGCTCGCTCGGCGTTTTTCCTGGAACGACTCTTGCATTCGCATTTGTTATAGACCGATCCGTCGGTTCAGGGCAAGTTTTTGCTCCAGGGATGGACCCGGTTCGGCAGGGTCCTGCCGTAGGGTCGCGACCGTCCCCGGTGGGACACCGAAGGTTCCGTAGGTCGTCTCTCTCCCACGCGCCGCTAGACAGCTCTCGCGCCGCGGTTGTGGCTCCCTCGAAGCCTTTGACCGGACAACAACCACATGAAACCAAGGAGAGAGAACAATGCGTATCGAGTTCATTGACAAAGACAACGGTCCAAAGAATCTGATCGGCGAAGCCGAGATCCTCTTCGAACCGGAGGACGGGATCCTCGCCGGAACGAAGCTCGTGGGCATAAGCCTCTGGCGGACCGAGAAGGGCGAGACGAGTGTCACCATGCCCTCGCGAAGCTGGGGAGGCCCGGGCGAGAAGAAGTTCTTCGACCTTCTCAGAAGCGGCGACGGCGGCGTCGAAGCCCTGCGCAGGCTGAAAGTCGCGATCGGGGACCAGTACCGATTGCGAGATCGGAACGCGGCTTAGATTCGGGGCAGGGGTTTTGGAAAAGCCCCTGCCTTCTTTACTTCGAGCAATCGCCTGCCGCGTGACACAATCTCAAGGCGATGATCTCTCTCTCATTCCTGGCCCTGGCTGTGGCCCTTCAGGCGACGCCCTCGGCCTCGGGTCGATCCGCGGGCTACGGTTTGTTTCTCGAGGCGCTCTCCTTGCGAGAGGCAGGGCGGGCGGACGAAGCGATCAAGGTCCTGCAGCGAGCGCTCAAGGCCGACCCTGGAGCCGCCGACGCCCACGCCGAGACGGCGCGGATCCACATGGAGGAGAGCCGCTTCGACCTCGCGGTAGCCGCGGTGGAGCAGGCGGTCAAGATTTCCCCAGACCGTTCTGATCTGCGGAGCCTCGCCGGCCAGGTTCATCAGTTCTATGGACAGTCGGGGGGCGGTGAAGCCGAACTGCGCCTCGCGGTTCGCGAATACGAGGCCGCTTCAACTCTCAGCCCGAATGATCCGGCGCCGCTGCGTGACCTGACGAGGCTCTATTCCGTCCTGCGCGACGCCAAGGGGGCGCTTCAAACCTGGAAACGATTGTCGGTGGTCGATCCGCAAAATGTCGACGCCTTCGTTCAGGTCGCGTCGCTGTCTCTCGCTACCGGCGACACCGCGGCCGCCGTCCAGGCGCTTCAGACCGCGGCGAACGCAGACCCCGACAACGTCCGCGTGCTTCAGATCCTCGGCGACATCAAGCAGCAGAACGGCAAACCCGAAGCGGCCCTCGAACACTACAAAGCGGCGGCGAAGCTCGATCCGAAAGACCTCGTCACCAGGCTCAAGATCGGCGAGATCCTGATCGACACCAAGCGCGCCGATGAGGCGGTCAAGCTCACGGACGAAATGCTCAAAGAGGACGCGAGCAATCGTTTCGCTCTTGATCTCCGCGCGCGCGCCTTCAAGGATCTTCGCCGCATGGACGAGGCGCTTTCCATCGCAGAGAGCCTCGCGGCCTCCGAGCCCAAGGATCTCAAAGCGGCTTTCCTGGTCGTGACTCTCCTCGAGCAGAAAGGTTCGCTCGTGGCCGCCGAGGAGAGGCTTCAAGCGCTGGTCCGTCGCAATACCTCGGGCGAGGATGCGGAAGGCATCGCACGGAACAACCGCGTTTTCTGGGCCCACACCGGCATGGTGCGCCAGCGCATGGGCCGCTACAAGGATGCCGCCGAAGCGTTTGGCGAGGCGTCTAGGGCGGGGAAGGAGAAGGACGCGTCGCTCGTGACCTACCGGATCGACGCTCTCGTCTCCGCGAAGGAATTTGAGACCGCACTCCAGGAAGCTCGCGCGGCCCGTGCCGATCCCGCCTTCAAGGATGAGAACGACCTCTTCTATCTCGAGGCTTACGCGCTGCGGGGAACCGGGGATGAGAAGGGAGCGGCTGCGCTGGTCGACACGCGGCTCGCCGCGAGCCTGGATAACGCGGACAACACTTTGACCGCGGCTGAGTTCTATCAAAGGGGGAAGAACCCAGACCGCGCCGCTGAACTCTTCGGCCGGGTGGCGAAGCAGGACCCACAAAACATGAGGGCGCACTTCGGTCTGGGGTCGTCCCTCGAGCGTCAGAAGAAGTTCGATGAGGCGGACGCGGCCTTCCGCAAGGCTCTCGCGATCACCCCGGATTCGGCGATCACTCTCAACTACCTTGGTTACATGAACGCCGACCGGAATGTGAAGCTGCAAGAGGCGCTCGCGATGATCGAGAAAGCGCTCGAGACCGATCCCGAAAACGGCTCCTACCTGGACTCTTTCGCGTGGGCGCTCCATCGCCTCGGCCGGAATGCCGAAGCCGAAGTCGCGATCCGCCGGGCGTATCAGTCCCAGGAGAAAAGTGCCGTGGTGCTCTCGCACCTGGGCCTCATCCTGGCCGCCAATGGAAACCAGACGGAAGCCCTAAAGTACCTGAGCCTTTCCTTGGAAACCGAAGACGAAGATGGCGAACT